>JAUWJJ010000064.1 GCA_030607765.1 Candidatus Aerophobota bacterium | reverse complement strand
TAAAGCACTCGAGGGTCCTCTGTGGTTACATCTACATCAAACTCCTTCTTCATACGTTCTATGGTTAGATCCAGATGAACCTTTCCCATCCCGGAGAGAATTGTTTGCCCCGATTCTTTATTTACTTCTACCTTTAAAAGAGGATCTACTTTAACCAATCGGGAAAGAGCCACACTCATTCTCTGTTCATCTTTTTCCTTTTCTGGTTTAAGGGCAATGAAGGTGGTAGGCTCAGAAAAATCTAAAGGAGGAAAGATAAGAAGACTGCTCTTGTCACACAGAGTATCCCCCATACCAGTATTTTTAAGCTTAGTTAAGGAACCTATATCTCCAGCTAAAACCTCAGGAACCTCCTCCCTCTTATTCCCCTGCACTAAGCAAATCTGACCGACTTTCTCTTCTCTACCTTTTGTTGAATTGTAAACAGTGCTTCCCGAGGATAGAGTCCCTGAGTAAATCTTTAAGAAACTCACCTCTCCCAGATGCATTTCAGATAAATTTAAAAAAACAAGAGCAGAAAGAGGATCATCAACGCTTATCTTTCTCTCTATCTCTTGAGAAGTTTCTTTAGGGGAGTTTCCCTTCACCAATTTTCTCCATTCAGGGGAAGGTAGATAGTTTACCACTGTATCCAACAACAAATCTATTCCTATATTATTTAAAGCAGAACCAAAAATCAGAGGAACAATATTACACTGACAGATGCCTTCTCGTAGACCCTTTCTTATCTCATCCAAACTTAACCCCTCTTCCCCTAAGTATTTCTCAACTAACACATCATCAGTTTCAGCAGCAGCTTCCACTATTTTTTCTCTAAATTCCTTTATTTTCGCTTCTAAATCTTGAGGAATCTTTTCCTCTTTACCTTTACCCTTAGAATAACTTTTTGCCTTTAACTCAACCAAGTCAATTATTCCTGTGGTTTTTCCCTGTTGAGTTAAAGGGAATTGCAAGGCAAGAGGAGTGATATTTAACTTATTTTTTATCCCTTCAAGCAAAGAGGGAAAGTTTAGCTCTCCTTCCTCTATTTTGTTGATAAACAAAATTTTGGGTAATTTTTCCTTTCCTATATATTCCAGAATTCTCGCCAGTTCACTACCAAAAAGGACAGAAGGAGAAATTACTATCAGGGCTATTTCCACTGCTTTAAAAATGAGTCGAGTTTTGTCTATGAAATCGGCAAAACCAGGAGTATCCAAAACATTAATTTTCTTATTTCTCCAGGATAAGTGAAGTAGGGCAGGATTTATAGAAAATTTACGTTCCTGCTCTAATTTATCATAATCACAAATAGTGGAGCCTTCCTTTATGCTCCCCATTTTACTTATAATTCCGGCCTGATACAACATAGCTTCGGTTAAAGTAGTTTTCCCTACACCTTGTTGTCCAACAAGAACAACATTGCGCAAGTCCTGAGTAAAAATGGGCATATCTTACCTCCCGATATTTATCTTTAAACTTCAATATTTTTAGGAAATTTTATTTATCCCCTACCTATTCAATAATACCTCAATTTAAGCATCATTGGGGGAGCAGGCCAAAGCAAAGGTCGTTGAGGGGGTCATTACGAAGGAATGACCCCCTCAAAGCTTTTTACATCATTCTTGCTTTATATTGAATTTCTCTTTTCCCTTGAGAAACAACTTCTATTTGATAAATTACAGTATCATCTGTTTTAATGTAATCTGGAGGGTTACTTTCCAGAATTTCCCATTGATTATAGAAATGTTCAATAACCTTTATTTTTACTGGAGATGAGCGATAATTGTAAAAAATTAACCGATAGCTATATTCTCTGGCTATACTTTTGTTATAGAGTTCTTCCTCCGCAGGCTGCAGTTGTATCTCCTGGAAAAAAGTTTGCACTCTTTCTCCCAGTATCCCCTTAGCTGGACCTAAATAAATGCTACACATCTGTCCGGGTAAGACTTGAGGAAGTTTCTTTTTCCCTAAATAAATTTTTTTATTCTCAGAGTTTGTTCCGTACAGATATACCCATCCGGAGGAAAGGATAAAGTTCAATTCATCTTCTATTTTAAATATAACTTCTTCTCTTACCTCATCTCCATATTTTTCTCCATCAAAATTGTAAACTTTTTTTGCCGGGATATATTGCAGGGAAAACAGCCAGATTCTTTTTTCCTGACCCTTATCTAAATTAGTAGGTGTGAGTAAGAGATAAGAGGTCTTTCCTTCTCGCCACCGGGTAGTTACATTGGAAGTGATTGAGGCAGTTTTTTCGCTCTCCGGGAAAACTGTGGTTATTCCAGGAGAAATTCTCACTGTGGAAGAAGAAACTTCCAAAGAAGAGCTTTCTTTCTTTAAAGACAGCTCTTCTTGCTCTTCCAAAGAAGGGTTCCGAGTAGAAAAGATAATTTGGACCGGTCCCCAGCTTACCCCACTTTTATTTTCTACCTTAGCCCAACCAACTAAATTTATAAATTTAGTTTCCCTTCCCAGCTCAATCTGATAATTTATCTCCCATTCTATTCCCCGGGTAAGATAAAGAACTTTAAAAGGAACCTCGGCATCTTTTTCTGACTTTACCTTCCAGCTAATTGTAGATGGAGAAATAAACTCTTCCTCCAAAAATTGGCATCCTTCAGCACAGGAATAAACCGAATCTAAGATTATCCCCTCACTTACAGGGCTAAAAATTATCTGATTTATTCCCTTTTCTAAACTTACAGTTTTTGTCTGTTCTACTAAAGCTAAATTTTGAGGAAAAATGGTGAGTTTAGTTACCTCTGAGAGAGCAGATGCACTTAAAGATAGACTTGTAAGGATTAAACAGCTAAAAATGATAATTTTTATTAGTTTTGCATTCATTGAAGCCTCTTTTTTTGTATCTATTCAGCCGCGGATGGACGCTGATATTTTTTATTATCATATATTATATAAGAGATTTTCATAGATATATTCTAAAAATGTAATAGTTTAGCTTTTCTAAAATTCTTGCTTTCTCTGGCAATTGTAGCTGCCCAATTTATTGGGCGAATTTAATGCGCCGATAAATCAGTAAGCTACAGCTCGCAATGACAAATGAGCAATCCCTCCATTTTTTAGGAAAACTTACCTGTTACCTAAAAATCCATCACCAAGTTCATTGTAAACTTCATAAAAACTCATAATATCTTAATCTCTTTGTATTTAAAGCTAATTTGCGTTCACCTCGTTAAATAACAGACAAAGTGTTTCACGGGGTGAATCTGTGTAAATCCGTAGCTATAAATAGTTTACCATTCCAGGATTGCAGAACCCCAGGTAAGACCTCCTCCAAATGAGGTAAAAAGAACTTTATCTCCCTTTTTAACTTTACCTTCCCTTACTGCCTGATCCAGAGCTACAGCAATTGAAGCTGCCGACATATTACCACACTTATCAAGATTTACATACACTTTATCCATATTTAAATTCATTCTCTTTGCTACTGCTTTAATAATCCTGATATTAGCCTGGTGAGGAATAAAAAAGTCCACATCCTCATAGGTAAGACCACCCTTTTTTAAAACTACATTTGCTGCCCCAACCATTATTCTTACTGCTCTTTTAAACAACTCATTTCCCTTCATTTTCATATAGTGTTGTCCATTCTTAACTGTATCAAAACTAGCTGGCATTCTAGAGCCTCCTGCTGGAACCCCTACTAAGTCTGCTCCTGTTCCATCTGCTCCCAGGTAAGTAGAGATTATTTTGCTATTATCATTGGAAGGTTGCAGAACAGCTGCTCCTGCTCCATCGGCAAATATAATGCAGGTATTCCTATCTTGCCAGTCAACAATTTTAGAGAGCGCCTCTGCAGCTACTACTAAAATACTATTATGCAATTCAGCGCCAATAAATTGACTTGCTATACTGATTCCATAGAGAAAACCAGAGCAAGCTGCTTCCAGGTCAAAAGCAGGGATATCGCTTACTCCCAATCTTTGCTGCAAGATACAAGCTGTAGCAGGAAACAGCATATCTGGAGTAATAGTAGCTACTATAATCATATCTAAATCTTTAGGTTTAATCCCGGCAGATTGAAGGGCTTTTTTTGAGGCATAATAAGCTAAATCTGATGCCGCTTCTTCCTTAGCAGCGATTCTTCTCTCTTTAATTCCTGTCCTTGTTGATATCCACTCATCCGAGGTCTCCACCATTTTTTCCAAATCTGCATTGGTTAAAATTTTCTCCGGGATATAAGAGCCTGTCCCGGATATTTTAGTTTCTCTAATACTCATTTTTTATTCATCCTTAACAAAGCATTTCCAATGTCTTTATTTACTCCCATCCTGCCAAACTCAAAGCTAGCTAAAATAGCGTTTTTAATAGCTTTGCTTGAAGAGGCTCCATGAGCTATAACACAGATTCCATTTATTCCCAAAAGAGGAACACCTCCATATTCAGCGTAATCTAAGATTGAGTTTATCTCTTTTAGCCGCCATTGGGAAAGCAATCCCCCCAAACCCAAAAGACTCCGTTTTATTTTTTTTCTTACTATACTGAGAGTTGTGGTAGCAAATCTTTCAGCAAATTTAAGAATTACATTTCCCACAAAACCATCGCAAACAATCACTTCCACTTTGCCACTGGTAATATCTTTACCCTCTATGTTTCCCACAAAATTCAAAGAGGACCCCTTAAGCAATTTAAAGGTTTCAATAAGCAAATCATTCCCCTTGTTTTCCTCTGAGCCTACATTTAGCAGAGCTATCCGGGGCGATCTCTTTTTAAAAACTTTATGAGCATAGATACTTCCCATTAAAGCAAATTGGAAGAGATGAACTGGCTTGCAATCTACATTAGCTCCTACATCCAGCAAGACCACTTTTTCCCCATTCAGGGTGGGGAAAATAGCTGCCAGACAGGGACGATTCACTCCCTTTATTCTTCCCAACTTTAATAAACTGGCAGCCATCACCGCTCCTGTATTCCCAGCACTCACAAAGGCTTGTGCTTTTCTCCCTTTGATCATATCCAGAGCAATGGCAATGGAAGATTTTTTCTTCCCCTTTAAAACTGCGGTAGCCGGATCACTCATAGTAATAGTTTGAGAAGCAGCTACTATGGAAAAAGGTGGAGAAGAAAGGTTAAGTTTTTCTATCTCTTCTTCAATTCTTTCTCTATTTCCCACCATGGAAACTTCAATTTGAGGGTTTTCCTGGATAGCTCCCAGAGCTCCCCTTACAACTACACCCACTCCCTTTTCTGTCCCCATTGCATCTACGGCTACTTTCATTTAAAATTTTACCCTTTTGCTGTTTTTATTACTACTTTACCTTTGTAGTAACCACACTCAGGGCAGGCAAAATGAGGCAATTTGGGAGCTTTACATTGGGGACAATAACTAATTAAAGGACTTTTTAACTTTTGTTGTGCCTGTCTTTTTCTCTGCCTGGCTTTGCTCTGTTTCTTTTTGGGTACTCCCATTATCTTAACTCCTTTATTCCAAGATGATTCTGGCATCTATAACGTAAAGTTTTTCTGGATAAAGACAAACTGGATTTGCATCTAATTGTCCAATTTGAGGAAAGTCAACTACCAACTGTGAAATATTGGCAATAGCCTCACTTAAGGAATCAAAATCAATTGGCTTTTCTCCCCTTACACCTTTAAGAATGGGCAACCCCTTTATTTCATTAATCATTTCTTGGGCTTCCCTTTTATCTATAGGTGCTACCCTGAATACAACATCTTTAAACACTTCTACAAAAATACCACCCAGACCGAACATTATAACTTGTCCAAATTGTTTATCTTTAACTGTTCCGATAATAACTTCACGAGCTGGTGGAATCATCTTTTGAACATATATACCCTCAATTTTTGCCCTGGGATTATATTTTTTAGAGCTCCCTAAGATTTTATTAAAAGCCTCTCTAACCTTTGCTTCCTCATCAAGATTTACTATCACTCCACCAGCATCAAATTTATGAATAATCTGTGGTGAGACTATCTTTAAAACTACAGGAAAACCCATTTCTTTAGCAAATCTTGCTGCTTCCTCAACATCTTTAGCAACACGTGCAGGAGGGATGGGGATATCATAAGAGGCTAAAATTTGCTCAGAAATCGGTTCAGGAAGAAATTTCCTACCATTCTTTTTAAACTTCTCTATCCAGGTTAAAATCTGCTCCTTGTTCATAATTTCATTTCCTTCAACTACTTAACCACTGAAAACACTGAGGGTACAGAAAGAATTATGATGAAATATTTCAAACTTAATATTCTTAAAATTTTCAGTGAATTCGGTGTTCTCTAAAGTTAATTTATCCTTTTAAGATAGTTTCCATACTCTATTAAAGCCCACATTGCTCTGACAGCTCTATCCATATCGTTATAATTGGGGATACCATGCTCCTCTAAATACTTAGCGCTGGGCTCAGTAACTGTTCCGCCCATAAAGGCACCAATCACTGGTTTTTTATATTTTCTTTGCATTTCAACTACAATTTTAGCATCTTCTATGGGTCGAGTTGGTGCTTGTAAAGTTTGAATTACTATTACTCCATCGTAAACTTCAGAGCTCATTACGGCCTCCAAAGCGACCTTATATCTCTTCGGGGTGGCATCTCCGATTACATCCAATGGATTTGCCCTGCTCCAGGCAGGATGCATTCTGCCACTT
>JAUWJJ010000044.1 GCA_030607765.1 Candidatus Aerophobota bacterium | reverse complement strand
GGTGTAGCTGGACCTCAGGCTTCGGCTGGCCTTACCCCTTTTCTTTTTCAGCGGGGAGGAACTTATTACACCTCTGATGGGATAAGGTCCGCCCTTGACAGTCCTGAGGCATTAGCTGCTTTCCGAGAATGGACAGACCTTTATACTAAGTATAAAATCCCTGTTAGGGCAAACTTTTTTAATCGAATGAGAAGTGGAGAGATGCCCATAGGGATAGATAATTATTGGAATTATGTTTTGCTCTCCACTGCTGCTCCCGAGCTGACTGATAGATGGCGTATGGTCCCTATTCCGGGAACAAAAAGACCCGATGGAACCATTGACCGTTCTGCTGGAGGTGTATCTCAGGTGGTGATTATTCCCGCCAAGGCAAAATACAAAAGAGAAGCTTGGGAGTTTGCAAAATGGTGGACATCTGCCAAGGTACAAGCTCGTTTTGGTCGAGAGATTGAGGCTCTATTGGGAGTGGAGGCCAGATGGAATACAGCCAATGTTGAAGCCTTAGAGATGCTTTCCTGGCCAGAAGACGACATTAAGAATGTATTAGAGCAATGGCAGTGGTTTAAGGAAGTGCCAATGGTTCCGGGAGGTTATTTCACTCCTCGTCATGTTGGTTTTGCTTGGAACAAAGTGGTCGTTTCCGGCCTTAATGCCAGAGAGTCCCTTGAGGAAGCGGTGAAGGAGATTAATCGAGAACTCCTAAGGAAAATAGAGGAGTTCAAGCTGATGGGAAAGGAAAAAATCCGTGAGTTGGAGGTAGAATATGAAAAGAAAGGCAGATAAGGAAAGCAAACTTCTGGCAACCACAAAAAAATGGTTGGAAAAATACGGAATCTCTTATCTTTTCATGCTTCCTTATGGAGTCGTATTTATTATCTTTATCATTGTTCCCGTAATTACCTCTTTTTATTTAAGCTTCACCTATTTTAATGTCCTGGAGCCTCCCCAGTGGATGGGATGGATTAACTATAAGCTTTTGTTTCTCGAGGACGAAATCTGGTTAACTGCTATTAAGAACACCCTCGTTTTTGCTGCTATTACCGGACCAGGTGGCATGATTGGTTCTTTTATCTTTGCCTGGTTGATTAATCAACTTCGCTATAGGACAGCCTGGACCCTTACTTTTTATGCTCCCTCTATTGTCAGTGGCATTGCCATGAGTGTAATCTGGATGTACATATTCTCAGGCGACCGCTACGGAATTATAAATCACTTTTTGATAAGATTAGGCATCCTAAACGAGCCCTTTCTTTGGCTGGAAAACGTGAAGAGCATGCTCCCCTGTGTAATGACAGTTACCTTCTGGATGAGCATGGGCACAGGTTTTTTGGTCTTTTTGGCGGGTCTACAAAATGTTCCTCCGGTTCTTTATGAGGCGGGCAAAGTTGATGGGATAGAGAATAAATTCCAGGAAGTCTGGTATATTACTTTGCCTCTGATTAAGCCACAGCTTCTCTTCGGGGCGGTGATGGCTATTGTTAATTCCTTTGCTGTCTTTGATATCGCTATGCAATTGACCGGTTTTCCCAGTCCTCAATATGCTGCCCGGACCATCGTAGGTCATCTTTATGATTACGGTTTTGTCCGCTTCGAAATGGGCTATGCTTCTGCCATTGCTGTTGTTCTCTTTGGTCTCACTTTTGGCTTGTCCAGAATATGTATGCGGATTTTTTCTACTCGTGGTGCTTATTGAAATTTAGAGGAGTGTTCTATGGATAAGAAGAACAGGAAAAAAAAGAGACACTTTAATCCTATTTACCTTATATTAATTCCTTTGGCCTTCTTTTTCGCTCTTCCCATTATTTATCTGGTTTCCACTGCTTTTAAGCCCATTGAGGAGCTCTTCTTGTTTCCTCCACAGTTCTTTGTCCGCCACCCGACGTTGGATAATTTTTCCAATTTATTAATAGCTACTTCGGGAGCCTGGATCCCATTTTCTCGTTATGTTTTTAATTCTGTTTTTATTACCATAACCACTGTCTTTGTGGGTGTTTTAATAGCTACTATGGTTGCTTATCCTTTGGCCAAACACAAGATACCTGGGAAGAATATTATCTTTCTTGCAATTATAGGAGCTTTAATGTTTGCTCCCCAGGTTACAGGACTTCCCAGATATATTGTGATAAATAGATTAGGCCTTATCGATACTTACGGAGCACTAATACTTCCCCCTTTAGCAGCTGCCTATAGTCCATTCTTAATGAAACAATTCATGGAACAAATTCCTGACCAGCTTATAGAGGCAACCAGATTAGATGGAGCCTCTGAATGGAAGATATTTTGGTATATTATCGTGCCTATGGTTAAGCCAGCTTTAGCTACCTTATTTCTTTTTCAATTTATTGCCTCCTGGAACAATTATATTGATGCTCTTATATATACACGCAGTGAAGCTATGAAGACCTTACCCCTGGCTATCCAGACCAGAGCCGGTGGTCCTGGAGTAGTAGCCAGGCAGGGTGCAGTAGCCGCCGCTGCTTTTTCAACTACTTTGCCGGTGATCATCATCTTTATCCTTGTGCAAAAGCAGTTAATTCAAAGCATGGCTTACTCTGGTATTAAGGCATGACCATGATAAAAAACAAGAGATGACATGGAAGCGAAAAGGATCAGCAAAGGAATAATAATAGTAATGATGGGGCTCTTTTTTCTTATTATTACAAGCCCTGTTTACGCTATTCAAAGGATGGGGTATATCCTTGATGAGGAAGGCAAAAAGATTCCTTCCCCTCTTAGCTATACTTTTCATAAGGCGATTGATGGCGCAGATTACAAATGTGGTTCCTTTGCTGACCCCAGAGATATCTTTATCGATAAGAAGGGGAATTTGTTTGTGGCTGACACCGGCAATGATCGTATTCTCAAATTTGATAGATTCGGGAATTTCATTAGAGCTTTTGGAAGCGAGGAAAAATTCAATGAGCCGAATGGGGTTTTTGTGGATGAAGAGGGTAATCTTTATGTGGCTGACACCGGCAATAGTCGTATTCTCAAATTTGATGCAGATGGGCACCTTTTAAAAGAATACAAGAAACCAACTTCTCCTCTTTTTGGAGGAGGTTATTTTATTCCTGTCAAATTAGCTGTTGATGCTCGGGAGTATCTGTATGTGCTTGATAGAGGGACTATGCAGGGGCTTATTCTTCTTGATGGAGAGGGAAGCTTTAGAGGTTTTTTTGCTTCCGTTCGCCTTGGCTTTAGTTTGACCAGACTCCTCTTTCAGCTTTTCGCCACAAAAGAGCAAAAAGAGGACGCAAGAACTCGTCGCAATCCTCGTTCTTATTATAGTATTGATATTGATGATTCAGGATTTATCTATGCTGTTTTGAGATACCTTGATAAAGATCAAATTAAGAAAATTAGCCCGGTGGGAATAAATGTTTATCCTATCAAAAGATTCTATGGAGAAATTCAAGTAGAGGAGTGGCGCCGTGTCCTCCCTCAGTTTGTAGATGTTGCTGTGGATGAACTTGGTATTATATCCGTCCTTGATGCCTCTTCGGGAAAAGTCTATCAATACGACCAGGAGGGAAATCTGTTGGTCATCTTGGGGGGATGGGGAGAGCAAAAGGACATATCGGAATATCGAATTAGTATAGCTACAGACAAAGGAGGGGCTCTTTACGTTCTTGATAACACAAAGGCAATTATTGAGGTTTTTCACCCCACGAAACTTACTCAGCTGATCCATCAAGCTGCCAAGCTTCACTTTGAAGGCAAATATTATGAGGCAGAGAATATCTGGAGGGAAGTAGCCAGGAAAAACAGTAATTTTGCTCTTGCCCATACTGGTTTAGGAAAGGCTCTTTTGAAGCATGGTCACTATCTTGAGGCCATGGAGGAATTCAAATATGCTAAAGACAAGGGTGGATTCTCTAAGACCTTTAAGGAATATCGTCATGTTTGGTTGAGGAAACATTTTGGCTGGGTTGCCCTTTGGGTTCTGCTAGGAATAGGAACTTTGGTTTTGCTTTCTAAGCTAATCCCGAAACTGCTTAATAAATATGGGGAAAAGACAGGAAGCTTTCTAAAAACCTTCGGGTCTCTCTTTAAGATATTGATTAATCCACAAGAGACCTTAGACGAGGTAAAGAAAGCTAATTTGTTTTCTGCCCTTCTTTTTGTCCTATTATACTTTTCGATTAGCTATCTAAGTCTTTTGCTTACCAGCTTTCATTTTTCTACCTTCGACCCGGAGAGGACGTCGTTTTTTATGGAATCGTTGAAGTTTTTTCTTCCTTGGATTACATGGGTTTTTGCGAGTTATGGTGTTAGTATAATTTTTGATGGTGAGGGAACGTTTAGTAGTATATATATATCTAGCGCACTTTGTCTTTCTCCTTATATTATTTTTTCTGTTCCCCTCTCTTTACTGTCACGTATCCTGGTGTTAGAGCAACAAGGGTATTATAATTTCTTAAAGTACCTTATCTATGCTTGGATTATGTTTCTTTTCTTTTTTCAAGTTAAAGTTGTCCATAAATTTTCTGCAAAAAAAGCGTTGGGAGTTTCTCTTTTAAACATCGCCGGCATAGGCATTCTCTGGGTTGGTGTAGTCTTAATTTATGCTTTAACTTATCAGATATTTGATTTTGTTAACCAGATTGTTTTGGAGATATCCATTCTAGGTTATTGAAGGGAGTTTTTAAATGTGGGGAAAAATCAAGATGAGAATTTTCGCGTTGATTTTATTTGCGCCTTCGTTGATATGTTTCTCCCTCTTAGCTATGGGCAATACTATCCCCCCTGAATTTGAGCTGGTAGCGGAGAACTCAATTTTAAAGCTTTATGTAAATAAGGAAAACTCTCAGTTGATTATTCAAAATCTTCAAAATACTGAGATTTGGCGAAGCAACCCTGCCATTGAAGAGGGACTAAAGATTGGAAAGCTATGGAAAACCCATTTAGAATCTCCTCTTATTTTGTATTATACTGGTGAAGAAATGGAAAGGGTAAAACAGACGAACCCGGTTATGGAGAATGCCGTGATGAATTTTCGAAACATCGAGAGAGGTCTTAAAGTAAATTATCAGTTTGTTCGGCTGAAGATAGGATTTTCCGTTAAGTTTGAGATAGAAAAAGATTACTTAAAGATAAATATTCCTGAGGAAGATTTGAGAGAAGATGGCAAATTTAGAATCGTTTCCCTAGGGATTTTTCCCTTCCTAGGAGCAGCTTCAGAGGATGATAGAGGCTACGTTTTTGTCCCTGATGGTCCTGGAGCTATAGGCTATTTTAAGCATCCTAAACAAAGAGAGAATCTTTTAGCATCGGTTTACGGCCCAGATTTAGATATGTTTTCCTTCGGTTTACCCGAAGAGGAAAATTTCAGGATGCCTGTTTTTGGTTTAGTAAAGAATGAAAGTGCTTTTTTAGCTATCATAACTGAAGGCAATTTTAACACTAATATTAATTACTCCCCTGGTGGATATATAATAGACTTGGATAGGATATCGGCTGAATTTATCTTTAGAAATAAAGTTTTAGTGCCTATAAGGAAAGGATATTGGATAAGTAAAGTAGCAAATAAACTCCTTAAGGGAGAAAGAGAAATTCGTTATATATTCTTGGAGGGAAAAAAGGCAAATTATGTGGGAATGGCTAAAAGGTATCGAGAATATCTTTTGCAGGAAAAAGGTTTGCAGATGTTGGAATGTGATGAGAGGCCTCCCTTAGATTTACGAGTTTTCTGTGCAGCTAGAGAAAAGGGAATTATTGTTGATCACTTTATTAAGGTAACAAGTTTTGACGAGATAAAGCAGATACTAGAAGCTTTAAATGAAAAAGGAGTTGAAAGAATTGACTTAACATTGATTGGTTGGCAAAAAGGGGGGTATGAGAGTTTTTATCCTAACAGACTTCCCGTTGAGGCAAAATTAGGAGGAGAAAGGGGGTTAAAAGATTTAGCTCAGTATGCTAAAAATCGTGGGATTTACCTTTACTTAGAGGATGACTATGTAAGTGCCTTTAGCAGTGCAAAAGGTTTTTATCCCCCAAGAGATGCCGTTCGTGGCTTAAATAAGCTAGTTATGGTTGACAATAGAGAAGGAAAAAGATTTCTTCTCAATCCCTATCTTGCCTACCAGAAATTTGCTCAGAGGGATATTCCAAAGATTAGGGAATACGGAGTGAATGGTTTGGGGTTCAGTCAGATTGGCAATGTAGTCTTGTCCGATCACAATAGGAAGCACCCTTTACAAAGAGAAGAATCAGCTTCATACTACCTTCAGATATTAAACTTAGCCAAGGATAATTTTCAGAAAGTTCTCATTCAAGGAGGAAATATGTATGCCCTTAGATATGTAGATAAGATTATCTCTGTGCCTCTAGAAGGGAGTAACTACTCGGTTTTGGACGAAGATATCCCCTTTTACCAGATTGTTCTTCATGGAATAATTCCATATACAGGACCAGTAGCTAATCTAAGATATAGTCCCCGTATTCAATTCCTAAAACAAGTCGAGTACGGAGCTTTGCCACTTTTTGAGTTAACCTACGAAAAATCGGTCTTATTAAGAAAGACAAATTACAACAGGCTCTTTTCCTCCTATTATATGGATTGGATAGATGAAGTAGTAAAAGAGTATCATGAGATAAATGAGAATATGGGTTATCTACAAAGTCAATTTATCCAGGACCATCAGAAGTTGACCCACGGTGTTTATCAGACAACCTATGAAGATGGAACAAAAGTGATTGTGAACTACAATGAAGAAGAATATACTAATAAGGATATCAGAGTAAAGGGACTTAATTATTTAGTTATTGAAGGGAAGCAGAGTCAATGAGGATAACTCTACCCAAAAAAAAGATGTTAGAGGGATATTTATTCATTCTTCCTTGGATTATTGGCTTTTTAATCTTTTTGGCTTTTCCTTTAGGCCAGTCATTCATCATAAGTTTTAAAAAGTTGATATCTTTTATTGGTTTTAGATTTGAATTTATAGGGGCGAGAAACTATCTCGAGGTCTTTTTGGTAGATGTTGATTTTGTACCTAGATTTATTGTAGTTGCAAGAGACGTCTTAATTAATGTCCCCATTATCTTAATTTTCTCTGTTGGTATGGCTTATTTAGTTAATCAAAAACTTCGTGGAAGGGGAGTTTTTAAGATCATCTTTTTTATTCCTGTAGTCATAGCATCTGGACCGGTAATTAGTATGTTGTTTTCGCAAGGAGTCGGAGTAACATCAATTTTGCAGAAATTAGATATAGGCGGGTTCATTTATAGTTATTTTGACCCTATTATTGCTGGTCCTCTGATTGAGATTTTGAATAGAATTACGTTTATTGTATGGCGGAGTGGCGTGCAGATATTAATATGTTTGGCTGGGCTTCAGGGAATATCGCCTGCTCTTTACGAGGCAGCAAAATGTGATGGAGCTACTGAATGGTCGATGTTCTGGAAGGTAACTTTACCAATGCTTATGCCTATTCTAGAGATTAGCGCTATCTATAGCATAATTGACTCTTTTACTGATATTTTCAACCCTTTCTTGGAATATATCAAAAATGTTGGGTTTAGACAATTTCGTCTTGGGTATGGGGCAGCCCTGGGATGGATTTATTTCCTTTTTATTTTCATTATTATCCTTATTGTCCTTGCTGTCTTTAGAAAATACACGTTCTACGCGGAGGGAGGATAAAAGAAAAGATGCACAAAATACAGGAAATTTTGTCAGATAAGATCGGGAAAATAAATAAATTTATATATAAGAGCAAAAAGCTTTTATTCACGTCTTTTGCGTACTTGATTCTCCTCGACGTCGCCTTTGTTTTTTTATATCCTTTGATTTATATAATAATAACATCCTTAAAAACACCTGCAGACATCGTAGATCCATATACCTATTGGATTATCAAACATCCGACTTTGGAAAACTTAAGAATGGCTTATGAAGGACT
>JAUWJJ010000027.1 GCA_030607765.1 Candidatus Aerophobota bacterium | reverse complement strand
CAGCCGATATGGCAATGTATGAGGCTAAAAGAGAAGGTAAAAATAAAGTAAAAGTTGCCTGAGGAAACTTTATATAAAGAAGCTAAAATGAGACGTACCAAGATAGTTTGTACTATTGGCCCTACCTCAAGGTCCCTTGAGATAATAGAGAAGATGATAAAAAATGGTATGGATGTAGCTCGTCTGAATTTCTCTCACGGCAGTTACAGGGAACATTTTTTAACTAAGAAGTATATCCATCAAACTTCATTGAAATTAGGCAAACCTGTAGCTATTCTTCAAGATTTAGGTGGTTCAAAAATCAGAACAGGTTTAATTCAGAGAGAACCTGCCATATTAAAAGAAGGATCTATCTTCACTCTTACCACCCGAAATATTCCAGGAAACGAGAGGGAAGTTTCCATAAGCTATCCTCTTTTACCTCAAAAGGTAAAAAAAGGACAAACTATACTCCTTGCCGATGGCTCTCTGGAGCTTAAAATTGAGGAGCTAACCTCTACAAACATTAGATGTTTAGTAATTACAGGAGGAGAGTTAACTTCCCATAAAGGGATAAACCTGCTTACAGACTCCTTTGACATTTCTCCTCTTACTGAGAAAGATCAGAAAGACATTCTCTTTGGAATAGAACATAAATTTGATTTCATTGGTATCTCTTTTGTCAGAAAAGCGGAAGATATTTTAAGAGTGAGAAAAATTTTAAAAGAAAAAGGAGGAGAAGAGATTTCCTTAATTGCCAAGATTGAAAAGCAGGAAGCTTTAAATAATATTGATGAGATAATTAAGGCAGCTGATGGAATAATGATAGCTCGAGGTGATTTGGGTGTGGAAATACCTTTGCAAAAGGTACCCTTAATTCAAAAAGCAATTATTAAAAAATGCAATTTAGCGGGAAAGCCTGTAATTACTGCTACTCAGATGCTGGAATCAATGGTTGAAAATCCTCGTCCTACCAGGGCAGAGGTCACAGATGTAGCTAATGCTATCTTCGATGGAACTGATGCAATTATGTTATCAGAGGAAACAGCCATAGGGAAATACCCTCTAGAATCGGTAATGATGATGCATAAAATAGCAACTGAAACTGAAAAAGCTTTTGATTATGAAAAAACTTTAAAAGAAAGAGCACTTTCAGTTAAGCCTGCTGTTCCAGATGCTATAAGTCATGCTACCTGTCAAATTGCACAGGATTTAAATGCAGCAGCTATTGTTACCTTCACTTTCTCTGGGAGTACTGCTCGAATGGTAGCCAGATATCGTCCTCGTGTACCAATTATAGCAAGAAGTCCCAAGGAAAACACTGTAAGAAAGCTAATTCTTTCCTGGGGAGTTTATCCTCTTCAGAGTCCAGAATTAAGGGATACAGATGATATGATACGCAAAGCAAAAAAAATAGCTTTAAAGACAGGTCTGGTTCATCGAGGAGACAAAATAGTAATTACAGCAGGTATCCCATTTGGAATCCCCGCTACCACTAATTTAGTAAAAGTAGAAACAGTGTAACAGTGAGAAGTAATATGTAAAATGCGGGAAGAAAGCTGATAAGTAAAAACCTTCCTTTTAACTGAATCCGCACTCCCACCTCAATCCGGGGGCCTACACTCCCCTCAAGGGAGAGGAAAAAAGAGGAACCGGTAAATGAAAAATCATAAAAAATTGTGGCAGGGAATCAGTCTTAACGTCATCCTGTTGGGAGTGGTTAGCTTCATTACCGATGTGAGCAGCGAGATGATTCATCCTCTTCTTCCTATGTTCATTGTTGCTTTGGGAGGAGGAGGATTGGCGGTGGGTTTAATAGGAGGATTGGGGGATAGCTTAGCCAGTATACTTAAGGTTTTCGCTGGTTTTTGGTCGGATAAATCCGGAAAGAGAAAGCCCTTTGTATTCTTCGGCTATATCTTATCCAGTATATGTAAGATTTTTTTAGCTTTTTCCACAGTATGGCAACATATCCTTGTTTTAAGACCGAGCGAGCGAATAGGCAAAGGTATTAGGACGACCCCTCGAGATGCCATCATTGCCGATTCCTCGATTAATCAAAGGGGAAAAGCCTTTGGTCTTCATCGGGCTATGGATACTGCGGGAGCAATTGGGGGCTCATCTCTTGCTTTTTTGCTCTTTTATTTCTTAGGCTTTAGTTATAAGAGCATATTTCTTTTAGCGGGTCTTATTGGGGTAGTTGCCCTTGTTCCTCTTTTGTGGGTAAAGGAGAAAAGAAGGAAGCCCAAAAAATCCTTGTCCTTAAGGATAGGTCTTAAGGAACTATCCAGGCCTCTAAGATGGTTTATACTCATTGCCACTCTTTTCAGCTTAGCTAACTTCAATTATATGTTCTTCCTCCTCAGGGTAAAGGAAGCCTTTCCCGATCCTAAGATTTCAATTGCTTTCCCGATACTTTTTTATATATGGTTTAACATTATCTATAGTCTGTTTTCCCTTCCTGCAGGGATGATTTCCGATAGAATCGGAAGAAAGTTTCTTCTTATCCTGGGTTATTTTTTATTTGGGGTTACCTGTTTTGGCTTTATTTGGGGAAGGTCCTGGGGGCATTTTTTGATCCTCTTTGGCCTCTATGGACTGGTTTATGCCTTAGTAGATGGACAACAACGTGCCCTTGTCTCTGATTTAAGCAAAAAAGAACTAAGAGGGACTGCCCTGGGAACCTTTCATACCTGCATTGCCCTGGCTAATTTGCCAGATGGCCTTATCGCAGGATACCTGTGGCAATATATCCATCCATCAACGGTCTTTTTTTATGGAGCAGGAATGGGTTTCTTAGCTGCTGGGTTATTTATTGTTCTCAATCTTAAAGGAGTGTTTAATTCCGTAAAAAAATAGAATTTTTTAATCCAGCAATGAGATATGTAAGTATCCTGACAATCTCCGGAACATAGCTGGATATCCGAGAATTCTTACTCGAGGATAAAACTTTATTCCTGATTTTTTAATGAATAGTTTAACTCTGTAAGCAAATTTTCAACGTTAATTCCGTACGTTCTCGAAACTTTTCCAACTTTCAACCTACCTATTTCATAAGCAGCCATTGGGCAATGTAAACAAGGGAGGTGATATTTTGCAAGAATTTTTTTCCCTTCAGGATGCTTTAAAATTTGAGATATAGTTGCGTTCTTTGTAAATTTAACTGACATAGTGTTTTCTCCCTTTTTTCATTTCGTTGATTTACCAATCTATTTCAAAGATTTATATATCCTTTACAGGGATATGGTTAGCTATTTTTTGCTTAGGAAGCTGCTATTTTTATCTTACTTGCAGGCCTATTAAAATAAAATTTAAACCCTGAAGGGTAAGAATGGGATTTACCTCATCAATCCGAGGACATTCTTTCCTCAGCATTTTCCCCCATCCTCCGGTAGATATAACTGTGGCTTTCTCCCCTATTTCCTCCTCAATCTTAGCCAGTATTTCCTTAATACCTCCTAAGAAGCTATAGAAAATACCAGAAATTAAATTATCCTCCGTATTTTTACCAATAGCCCGCAGGGGCTTTTTGAACTCCACTGGAAAGAGCTTTTCTGCTTTTTCCCAGAGAGCATCTGTTGCTAATTGAATCCCAGGAGCAATAACTCCACCCAGATATTCTCCCCGGGGAGATATCACATCAAAGGTAATAGCAGTTCCAAAATCAATTACTATTGCTGGCAGCCTGTAGAGCTTAGTTGCTGCCACAGAATTAGCTATTCTATCCGCTCCTACTTCCTCTGGATTATCACAGAGAATGGGAATACCAGCTAATTTAAAATTTAACTCTACAGGGATGAGCTTAAAGTATCTTTTTATTGCTTCCCTTAAAGGAATCAAGGCTGATTGAGCTACCGAGGAGATAATTACCTTATCCACCCTTAGCTTCTCAGGACAGTTTTTTATCCAATTAACTAACAAAATTCCCCATTCATCAGCTTCCTTGCGAGGATGAGTGGCAAACCTACCTTTTAAAACAAGGCTTTCCTGGTTAAATAAACCAACCTTTACTATACTGTTCCCTATATCTACAGCTAAATTCATCTTATTTTATCCTTTAAGTATCCTTACCGACATTCCTGCATCAATTACTCTTTGCACTCCACTATCCAGACGAACAATTAAACTTCCTCTATCATCTATATCAATGGGGTAGCCCAGCCATTCTTCTTGAGGAGTTTGAAGCTTAACCGGCTTCCCCAGTAAAGGAAAGAGACTACGAGCTTTTTCCAGAATGGGAAACCAACTTTTACTTGAACAAATATACTCATCCTCCAATTTTCTTAAGAGGAGATCTAAAAATAAATTTCTCGAAATAAAATATCCCTCCTCTAATCTTAGAGAAGTAACTTCTTTTTGAAGCTGAGAAGGAAACTCCTTCACATTTAAATTTATCCCTATCCCCATAATAACAAAGCTTAACTTGTCTTTTTCTGCTCTGAATCTGCACATCACTCCTCCAACTTTTTTTTCGCCTATCATAACATCATTGGGCCAGTAAATAAAAACGGGGCGATAAGTAAGAAAAGACTGAAGGGTCTCAGCAACAGCTACTGCTCCTAAAATATTTAAAAGAGAAATTTGAGAAAAGTTAAGGGAAGGACGTAGTATAAGAGAAAACCATAATCCTTCCCGGGGAGAAAACCACCAGCTACCCCTTCTTCCTTCTCCTTTGCTCTGTTCATCAGCTACTACTACTGTTCCTTCTACTTCGCCTTCTCGAGCAAGGCGAAAAGCAATTTTATTGGTAGAATCTACCTGGAGATAGCGGTAAACTCTTCTCCCAAAAATCCTGGTAGTCTCTTTTTTCTCGATCATTTTACTTCACTCTTCCAAATAGAACCTTTATTTCTTCCAATTATGATCTGATAATTATAGGATTTATTCTATATCCTGTATTAACTATCTTTGGGAGGCTAAAGCCTCCCCTACCCGATATAGATTTATTAAGTTAAAGGCTTTCGCTTCCCACTTTTTCCATTTACCCATCCACGCATCTACTCGTCTACGCTTTTACCCATTACTTGCTACTTAATTTCTACTATACCCTGCGCTTCCTTTTTATCTTTTTCCAATCTGCTGATTAACTCAAAGGGGGAAGGAAAAGCTTGAATATCTCTGATTTTACTTACCAGCTCTACACTCATTGATTGGCCATAGATTTCCTTAGAAAAATCAAGAATATGAACCTCAATTCCCAAAGAAAAATCTTTAAAGGTTGGTTTGCCTCCTACATTTATCAGAGATCGGTAAACTTTTCCCATTAATTTTAACCTGCCCGCATAAACTCCGGGTGATGGCAACAACTTTTGAGGATGGGGCCTTAAATTAGCTGTAGGATAACCAAGGCTTTTACCTCTTTTACTCCCCTTGACTACCTGACCCAGAATAGTGGGACACCTACCCATCCATCGAGTAACCTTTTCTACCTTTCCTTTTCCTAACCACTGCCGAAGCAGAGAACTGCTAATTTTTTCTTCTTCCACTTTAAGAGGAGAAACAACAACAAGTTTGTATTCAAAATCACTCTCAACTTGATGCAACAGCTTAATATTCCCCTTTCTCCCCTGTCCAAAAACAAAATCCTCACCTATTATAATTTGTTTAAAGTTAAGAGTTTCTTTTAACTTGTGCAAGAACTGATAAGGGGAGAGAGAGGCGAACTGGAAAGTAAAGGGGAAAATCTGGACCAAATCCACCCCTAATTGAGACATAATTCCTTCTTTCTCTTCTTGAGAAGTTAAAAGAGGGGTAGACTTATAAGAAAAAGTCTCAGAGGGATGATGATCAAAGGTAACTACACAACTCTTTGTTCCCTTTAATCCCGCTTCTTTAACCACCTCATCAATAACCCTTTGATGACCAAGATGAACTCCGTCAAAAAAACCAATAGTTAAAACAACTCTTTCTTTTCCCTGAGAAAAACCCCTTCTGACCTCCATCAGGCTAATACCCTCAAATACTTAAATCCTACCTTATCCTGACTAAAACGAGTCCCCTTTTGCAAACTAATAGCCACAGCTAAAAGTTTTTCTTCCTGATTGCACAGCCGAACCTTATCTCCTTTCTCCAAAGTGGGAGGTATCTCCTCCAGATGGGATAGATAAAGAGGGACTCCCCACTTAACCAGCTTTTCTGCCTTTCTTTTAACCTTAAGCAGGGGTAAGTGAGGCAAAGCCTGGGTCAACCCCCAGAGAATCTCCTCTATTTTTCCTTCTTTTATTTTTCTCTCAACTTCCTCCATTTTTTTAGCTTCCCTAAGAGAGAAAGGCCCAATCCGGAGACGAGAAAGAGACTTCTGGTAAGCTCCACATCCACACATATTTCCAATATCACTGCACAGAGATCGAACATAGGTACCCTTAGAACAATGCAGTTCAAACTCAACTTCCGGATGCCTACCAGGGAAAAAACTTAATAACCTCAAATAGTAAATTTGAACTTCTCGAGGGGGAACTCTTACTTTTATCCCTTTTCTAGCTAAATCATACAGACGATTTCCTTCCCAGTGAACAGCGGAGAACATAGGGGGAATCTGGGTTATTCGACCCTCAAATTTTCCAAAAATGTTTTCTACCTTATCTTTTTGCAAGAAAAAAGCATCTCTTTCCTCCAGTATTTTCCCTTCCTCATCTGAACTCTCGGTAAGGATACCAAATACTAATTTTCCCCAATAAACCTTACTTAAATCCTGAAGAAAGGGGACCAATTTAGTCGCTTTACTTATGCATATGATAAGAAGACCTGTAGCATTCGGATCGAGAGTACCGGTATGCCCCACTTTCTTAATTTTTAACCACTCTCTTACCTTTTTCACCACATCATGAGAGGTTATTCCCTTAGGCTTATTTATTAAAAAAAATCCATCCATTATTTAAAGAATCTCCATTTTAGAATTTACAATTAAAATGTTTTTTCCTGTTGCAAAAAATCAATAATTTTGTTCATCACCTGGTAGGAAAACTTTGTTTGTGTAGTTAGGAAGCTATATTTAACTGAGAGCTTCTGATATTCAATTTCGGATATGGAAACATTAAAATGCTTTCTAATTCGACAAAAATGACAAATCTTAAGTTTATCTTTTAAAGAATTGCTGGAAAATAAACGAATTCTTGGGCTGCAAAATACCTACGATCATCCTTGCCAATTAAGCAACCACAAATCAATGATCATTCTACACGCTGGTGATGGTAAACCTCAATAATATCCTCTTTTTGTACCTCACCTGCACCCTCCACCTTTATTCCACACTCCAGGCCCATATAAATCTCATTTACATCCCGATTAAACCTTTTGAGAGTGGCAATCATACCTTCTCCTACAACCTCTTCATTTCTAATAATCTTAACTTTGTCACTTCGAAGAACTTTTCCCTCCATTACATAACAACCTGCCACTGCACCTATCTTAGGAATTCTAAATATCTCTCTCACCTGCGCCTTGCCTACAAGTTCCTCTTTATAGACAGGCTCCAACAATCCCTTTATAGCTAATTTAACATCATCAATAATCTCATAAATAATTTGATACTTTCTTATCTCAACTCCTTCCTCTTTAGCCAATAGATCAATTTCAGGACTAACCTCTACATTAAAACCAATAATGATCGAGGAGGCAGTGGAAGCTAAAAAGACATCAGATTTATTAACCTCGCCTATTCCCTGATGGAGCATTTTTACCTTTATGTCCTTTTCTTCCAGGCCTTTTAGAGTATCAGAAACAGCTTTCAAAGAACCTTGAGTATCAGTTTTTAAAATAACATTGAGATATTTTTCTTTTTTTTCTGAATCAAAAATACTTTCAAGGGTTAACTTTTCTCTTTTTCTTAAGCTTCCTCTCCTCTTTTCCCCAGCAACTTTTTCTGCCAACTGGCGTGCTTTTCTCTCATCTTTAATCCTGGTAAATATCTGACCTGGCATACCCACTTTAGAAAGTCCCAGAACCTGAACTGGGGTAGAAAGTCTGGCTTCCTTTAATCTTTCTCCCTTCCAGTTTATCAAAGCTTTCACTTTACCCCAAATTTCTCCCCCTATTAAAACATCTCCTATACGTAAAGTTCCTTCTTGCACCAAAACAGTAGAGAAAGGACCCTTCTGACGATCTACCTCTCCCTCAATTACTACTCCCTTGAATTCTTTTTTAGGATCAGCTCCCAATTCCAGCATTTCTGCTTCCATAAGTACCATTTCTAAAAGCTTATCAATTCCTTCCTTAGTTAAAGCAGATACGGAGACACAAATAGTACCTCCTCCCCATTCCTCAGGGGTAAGATCGTATTTAGTCAACCGCTGCTTGACTTTCTCTGGATCAGCCCCCTTTTTATCTATTTTATTTATAGCCACTACGATGGGAACCTTAGCAGCCCGAGCATGATCAATAGCTTCCTCAGTTTGGGGCATTACTCCATCATCAGCGGCAATCACCAAAACAACAATATCTGTAACCTGAGCTCCTTGAGCTCGCATGGCAGTAAAAGCTTCGTGTCCAGGGGTGTCAATGAAAACTATTCTCTTTCTCTGAAAATCAATCTCTGAGGCTCCAATACGTTGGGTAATCCCGCCAAATTCTTCCTTAACTACCTGAGTGTTTCTAATAGCATCAAGAAGAGATGTCTTTCCATGATCTACATGTCCCAGAAAAGTTATCACGGGATCTCGGGAAAGTAATTTTTTCCCCGGGGAAGGTTTCTTTTTCCTCAAAAGTTTCCCTATCTTCTCCATTTCTTTGGAAGAGAGATTACTTAAACTTACTTTTCCTCTTATCCCTTCTTTAGATAAGATTTCTAAAAATTTCTTAGGAGGAATCTTTAACTTTTTTGCAAACTCATAAACTCTCACTGCTTTTCTCCCTGTAAATTAATCTCTTTTACTTTCTCTAAAATCTTCTTTGCTGTCTTTGGTCCTACTCCACTTACCCCTGAGAGTCCCTCCACTCCACCTCTTTTTATATCTTTAAGAGTTAATAATCCCTTCTCTCTAAGAGCTCTTAGTGTTTTTTCACCTATCCCGGGTAGAGTTTTAAGAACATCCGCTTCTTTCTCTATCTGTCCTAAAGAT
>JAUWJJ010000010.1 GCA_030607765.1 Candidatus Aerophobota bacterium | reverse complement strand
CCAGAGTGGCAGGAAGCACTGAGGGGATATATATTGGAGAAAGGATACCTGTAAAATTCATTGGAGAAATTACTGTGAAAAAATCAATAAAGTTTTTGAAAAGTTACCGTAAGGGTTTCTAATGAAGTAAAAAAGCCACCCTTTTATGAATAAGAATCTCTCTATCATTCTTCCAGCCTATAATGAAGTTGAAAATATAGAAAGGGTTGCGAATTCTATTTTAGAATTTGTCCCTACTATCACTCAAAATTATGAGATTATCATCGTTGATGATGGAAGCAGGGATGGTACAGGAAAGCTAATTGACAAATTAGCAAAAAATTATAATCAAATTGTAGCTTTACACCATTTATCTAACAAAGGTTATGGCGCAGCACTCCGTAGTGGATTTAAAGCTGCTAAAGCCAAGCTAATTTTTTTTACCGATGGGGATGGGCAATTTGATATAAGGGAGCTGGCAAAGTTAATGGCTCTGATAAAAACTGCTGATATTATTTGTGGCTACAGAATAAGAAGAGCAGATTACTTGTTTAGACGAATTAACGCAGGGCTTTATAATTTAGCTATAAGACTTCTTTTTAACTTGAGTATCATGGATATAGATTGTGCTTTCAAGCTATTTAAACGAGAGGTAATTCAAAGTCTTAATCTCAAATCCAGCGGTGCTTTTATAAATGCAGAATTTCTTGTTCTGGCAAAGAAAAAAGGATATACTATAAGACAGGTAGGTGTTAGTCATTATCCAAGGAAAAAAGGGGAACAGACAGGGAATAATGTAATGGTTGTTTTTCGGGCAATGGTAGAGTTAGTTAAATTTTGGGATAAAATGAGAAGAAAGACCACGAAAAGAAAGGGTAAACGATGAAATCATTACTTTTAATTTTTACGAGTGTTTTATTGGGAGCGTTTGGGCAAGTATCTATGAAAAAGGGAATGTCTTATTTAGGACCTATTTCTCTCAAATTCCATAATCTTTTTGCCAGCTTAGCCCAAATGTTAACATCGCCTTTTGTTTTATTAGGTCTTTTTTTGTATGCTGTAAGTACAATTTTCTGGTTGGAGGTTTTATCCAAAGTAAATTTAAGCTATGCATATCCTATGATAAGCATAGGATATGCATTGGTGCTGATACTTTCCTGGATATTCTTTAATGAGCGTTTAAGTTTTATAAGAGTTTTTGGAATTTTGTTAATTTGTGGTGGTGTTTTCTTTATATCAAGGTCTTAATTATGATGGAATCAGAAACTATACTATTTCTATCCAATGGATATGCGGAAGATAATATAGCCTGCTGTATAATTGAGAAACTCTTGGAAGAGAGTCTTTTTTTAAAGATTAAAGCTCTGCCTCTGGTAGGAAAAGGGACCCCTTATAGAAAGTTGAGTGTAAAGATTTTGGGACCTTGTAAAAAAATGCCAAGCGATGGTTTTATAGCAGGAGATTTTTTTTATCTTTTAAAGGATTTAAAAGATAACTGGCTTAAGATGTATATACAGAAAGTAAAGGCTTTAAGAGCAGAACGAAGCAAGACTAAGTTAGTGATCTGTGTGGGAGACATTTTTTTAGTTCTAACATCAGCTCTTTTTATTAAAAGGCCCATTATTTTTCTTCCTACAGCTAAATCAGCCTATATAAGAGAGCATTACCTGGTAGAGAAGTGGCTAATGAGGCATTTTTGTCGAAAGGTACTTGCTCGAGATAAAAAGACAGCTCTCTCTTTGCGAAGTTCTAAAATAAATGCAGTTTATTTTGGAAATGCAATGATGGATTGTGTTAAAATAACAGGTGAGGATTTTGGAATAAAAGATGGTGAACCTACAATAGGAATTCTACCTGGAAGCAAAAAAGAAGCTTACGATAACTTAGGAACTATTTTAGATGCAGTTAGAGAAATCCCTTTGCAAAATTGGAAAAAGGTAAACTTCCTTTTAGCTTTAGCTCCCTCGCTTGATGTGAAAAAGATAAATACAATTTTACTGAACAAAAATCAATGGGTATTGAAAGATACCACTTTAGAGGAGAGAAAAAGGGGAATAATAGCTTTTTTAGTTTTCCAAAATGGCCCTATCATTAAGATAATTCAGGGTAAATTTGGTGATGTACTCAACAGATCCTGGGTGATTATAGGTCTGGCAGGAATGGGAAATGAACAGGCGGTAGGCATGGGAAAACCGGTAATAACCTTTCCAGGGAAAGGCCCACAAATTAATAAAAGATTCCTGCGAATTCAGCAAAAGCTTTTAGGAAACGCTACCTTCATAGTAGAAAATACTGGAAAAGCAGTGGCTAAAAAGGTTTGTTTCTTTCTCAGCCATCCCGAGAAGTTGAATGAGATAGTGAGAGTCGGTAAGGAAAGAATGGGTGATTCTGGCGCCTCTAAACGAATAGTAAAACTGATCCTTGAGGATCTAACCAAGAAACAGTAAATGTATAGTGCAGACTGTAGTACAGACCTTCAGGTCTGCCTGTTAGCAGGTCTAAAGACCTGAGTTACATAATTTATAGGGAGAATTAATAGTGCTAATGAAGAAAAAAAAGGTTATGATTGCTTGTCTTTTTCTATTTTTTGTTGTAATAGTAGGTAGCGTAGCGCAGGCTTATCCCTTTAAAGTAGGGGAAAAACTAACTTATGAAGTAAAATTTTTTGGTTTTGTGGTGGGAGAGGAGACATTGGAGGTAAAGGATATAGTTCAGGTAAATGGACATTCTACTTACCTTTTTGTTTCAACTATAAAAACCGTAGGCTTTGCCTCTTTATTTTATCACTTTGACGAGAAAATAAAAAGTTTTGTAGATATAGATACCCTTCATCTGCGTCGATTGATAACTCACTCCGATGAAGACACTGCCAGGAATGAGGAGATACGGGTAGATGTAAATCTGGAGCAAGGGATAGTTGTGATTGAGAAAAAACCCCAAAACCACACCTGGAGAAAGAAATTTTCACTTCCCATCTTAGACGGAGTTTCCTTAATTTACTGGCTACGAGCACAGGATTTAAAGGTAGGAAAGAAGTTCTTTGTTTCTTCTTTCATTGAGGACAATAGCATAAGGAAATTAGAAGTTGAAGTGTTAAGGAAAGAAGAGGTGCATACTTTCAGTGATTCTTTTTCTACCTTTTTATGTTCAGAAGTAGCCTCAACTGGGAGAAGGATGTGGTTTTCCGATGATGAGGGGTGTATTCCGATAAAAATTCAAGCGGAAGCCTCTTTTGGAGTTATCACCGCCTATCTATCAAAGATAGAGTTAGTTGAGTAAATCCCATCATCAGATGCTTGCTATCTAACGGGTAAAGGGTATTGAGCTTTCTCTGAAAAACAGGTAAAGTAATTTCGTCGCTTTGCCTCTTGAAGCTTAGACGTTAAGGTAGATCATCCAGGCGTTCTTTGCTGAAAAATATACCCATCGGAAGGGCTCTTAAGAAAATTAGCCAAGAGGAAAAAATGCATAGAAAAAATATCCGTGTTCATCCATTACTTAAGTTTTATTTAGATTTATCCAAGACAAACCATCTGCACTTTGGCTATTGGAATGAGGAGGATGCTCTAACTCTGGAAAACTGTCAACGTGCTCAAGAAAGATATACAGATTATCTTATCAAGTTCATTCCTGATGGAGTAAAGAATGTTTTAGATGTTGGCTGCGGAGTTGGAGGTAATGCCTTAAAATTACAGGCTCATAATTATAATGTAACCGGTATTTGTCCTGACCCCTATCAAGGAGAACTATTTAAAAAGAACACCAAAGACCAGATCCCCTTTTTTCTGACAACACTAAAGGATTTTGAGACGAAACAGCAGTTTGATTTAATCTTGATGAGTGAAAGCGTTCAATACGTCCCTTGCGAGAGTGGTTTAAGAAAAATTAGTCAACTTTTAAGGAAGGATGGCTATTTATTGGCCTTGGATTATTTCAAAAAGGACAACGCAAAAGACTTACCAAAGCCTTCCTTTTTACCGTTATTTTCTTATTACTTAGAGGCTGCTCAAAAATTGGGATTTAAAATTATCAAGAGAGTTGATATTACTAAAAACATCTTACCTACACTTGATTACGGAAACGAAGTCTTTTATAATTATATTAAGCCAGTTTTAAATTGCATCTTAACTGTTTTGCAAGTGCACGTACGACCTCTATATTGGCTTCTTACCCTATTCCTAAAAATTCGAATAAAGGGGAAAACGATTCGCCAAAGCATCAAAAATGATATAGTTCCTCTTAAGAGAGAGACATTTGAAAGATATTTATTTTATCAAGTAATCCTTATGCAAAAAGAGAGAGAAATTTGAAAAAGTAACCTGCCAAAAATTCCTTCCAAAAGTGGGAAGTAGGAAACTCAATAAACTATAATTAACGAGGAACTTATTATCCCCTCAGCGTATTGACATCACAAAGGGTTTATATAGAATAAGTTAAAAAAATTAAAAAGGTTAGTTCAATGGGATCACCCGAAGAAAAGTTAATAAAGGAGAGAAAAGATAAACTTACAGAGTGGATAGATAAGGTAGAAAATCCTTACTGGGCAAAGTTTTGTCCAAGAGACTGTATTCAGGGTGTAAAGAATAACTTTGGGAGGATAAAGGCGGGAGAAAAAACCCAGGATAAAGTAATCTTGGGAGGAAGAATTATGGGACAAAGAGGTCACGGAAAAGCTGCCTTTCTTGACTTAAAGGATGCTACTGGTAAAATACAGCTCTATGCTCGATCTGATACTCTAAGAGAGAAATACCCCTTACTGTCAAAAATAGATATAGGAGATATTGTGGGGGTAGAGGGAAAAGTATTTAAGACCCGCACTGGAGAGTTAACTGTTGATGTTTATAATATTTTACTTTTATCCAAATCTTTGCATCCTCTTCCTGAAAAATGGCATGGCCTGCAGGATATAGAGATTCGTTACCGAAAACGCTGGCTTGATTTGCTGGTTAATCCAAGGGTTAGAGAAATATTCTTAAAGAGAAAAACTATAATTCAAGCCATAAGGGATTTTTTAGATAGAATAGGATTTTTAGAGGTAGAAACTCCTCTAATGCAGCCAGTTCCTGGAGGAGCAACAGCCCGCCCCTTTAAAACCTATCACAATGCTCTCGGGAAAAATTTTTACCTGAGAATTGCACCTGAGCTTTATTTAAAAAAATTAGTAGTGGGAGGTCTGGAAAAGGTATACGAACTTAATAAAAATTTCCGGAACGAGGGAATAGATAGATTTCATAATCCTGAATTTACCATGCTGGAGGTTTACTCTGCTTATGATACTTATCAGGAGATGATGGAGCTTACCCAGGAGCTTGTCTGTGAGGTAGCAGGAAAGGTTAAAGATATCCTTAAATTTCCCTATCAGGGAAAGGAAATAGATCTTTCTCTTCCCTGGAAGAGGATAAGTTTTCAGGAAGTTTTAAGGGAAGTGGGAGGTATTGAGATAAACTTTAAAGACAAGAAGCAGGTTAAGAAAATTGCTCTTAAAGAGGGTTTAGCAGTGGAGGAATTAACCAATGCTCAAATTTTAGAGCACCTTTTAGATAAGAAGGTGGTTCCGAAGCTAATTCAACCTACTTTTGTTTTTGATTACCCCGAGGAAACAGCCCCCCTGGCAAAGAGAAAAAAGGATGATTTCTCTTTAGTAGAGAGATTTGAGATATTTATGGGGGGACAGGAATTGGGAAATGCTTATTCAGAACTAAACGATCCAATTGAGCAAAGAAAAAGGTTAGTGAGTTCTTCAAAGAAAGAATTCCTGGACGAGGATTTTCTGGAAGCCCTTGAATACGGGATGCCTCCTACAGCCGGCTTAGGGATAGGGATAGATAGGTTAGTGATGCTACTTACCGATTCTGCCTCTATTCGGGATGTTATTCTTTTCCCTCAAATGAGGCCTAAATCCATAATAGAGGAGTGAAAAATGAAACAATGGATATATTTAAATGGGGAGTATTTCCCCGGAAAGGAAGCTAAGATTTCAGTTTTTGATCATGGGTTTCTCTATGGAGATGGTGTCTTTGAAGGGATAAGGGCTTACGAGGGAAAAGTATTTAAGTTAAAAGAACACTTGGAGAGGTTGTTTAATTCAGCCAAGGGCATTGACCTGAAGATACCTCTTTCTCGAGAAGAGCTTCAGAAAAAAGTTTTAGAAACTTTGAGAAAAAATAAACTTGAAAATGCCTATGTTCGTTTAGTAGTTTCCCGGGGAGAAGGAGACCTTGGTCTTGATCCTCGGAAATGTCCTAATCCTCAGGTTATTATTATTGCTGATAAAATAAGTATATATTCAGAGGAGCTTTATGAGAAAGGTTTGGAAGTGATAATTGCTTCCACCAGGAGAAACATTCCTTCAGCATTAGATGTTAAAATTAAATCTTTAAACTACCTCAACAACATTTTAGCTAAGTTAGAGGCAAACTTAGGAAAAACTCCCGAGGCCATTATGCTCAATCAAGATGGTTATGTAGCTGAGTGCACGGGGGATAATATATTTATTGTGAAAAAAGGGGAACTAATAACACCCCCTAATTGGATGGAAATTCTTAAAGGGATAACCCGAGATGTAGTTATTGATTTGGCTAAGATTGAAGGAATACCGGTTAGGGAAGTGCTTTTCACTCCCTTTTCCCTTTATAACAGTGATGAGTGTTTTCTTACCGGGACAGCAGCTGAGATAATACCTGTAACTAAAATTGATGGAAGGATTATTGGGGAAGGTAAGGTAGGTAAAATTACCAGGCTCCTTATAAAAAAATTTAGACAGTTAACCAAAATAGAAGGGATCCCCATTTACCCTGTTAGATAGTAAGCATCTAACAGGGTTTACTAAAATTTAGGAGGATAAAGATGGCTAAAGTTTACTATGAAAAAGATGCAGATATTAGCTTGCTTAAAGAGAAAACTATTGGAGTAATTGGCTATGGAAATCAGGGACATGCTCAAGCTCAAAACTTAAGAGACAGTGGCCTGAAGGTAAAAATAGGAGAGCTTAAAGGAACCGTAGGATGGGAGAAGGCTAAGGAGGCGGGTTTTGAAGTAAATGAGAACGAGAAAATAGCTCAAGAGGCTGATATTCTGCAGGTTCTCATTCCTGATGAGTATCAGGCACAAATGTATAAAAGTGATATTGCTCCTTATTTAAAAGAAGGAAAAGCCCTTTGTTTTTCTCACGGTTTTAATATCCACTTTCACCAGATAGTTCCTCCGGAATGCGTGGATGTTTTTATGATTGCTCCCAAGGGTCCGGGGACTCTGGTAAGAAGGATGTTTGTGCAGGGGAAAGGGGTTCCTTGCTTAGTTGCTGTTCACCAGGATGCTACAGGCCTGGCTAAAAAGTTAGCCTTAGCTTACGCTAAGGGAATTGGGGGAACCAAAGCCGGGGTGATAGAGACAAGTTTTGCTGAGGAGACAGAAACAGACCTTTTTGGGGAACAAACGGTTCTTTGTGGAGGGGTTACTTCTTTGATCAAGGCTGGTTTTGAAACTTTAGTAGAGGCTGGTTATCAACCGGAGATGGCTTACTTTGAATGTTGCCACGAGTTAAAGCTAATTACTGATTTAATATATGAGGATGGATTTTCCGGGATGAGGAAAGCCGTCAGTAATACGGCTGAATATGGAGACCTTACTCGGGGTCCTCGGGTGATAAACTTAAGGGTAAAGGCTGAGATGAAAAAGATTTTAGGGGAAATTCAATCAGGTGAATTTGCCCGGGAATGGATTTTAGAAAACAGTGCCCATCGCCCTGTTTTCAATGCCTTAGCAAAGAAGGATAGGGAGCATTTAATTGAAAAGGTAGGCTCTCGATTAAGGGGGATGATGGGCTGGATTAAGGAAAAAGGCTAATGAAACACTTAATCTCGGTTGAAGTAGAAAATAAATTTGGTGTTTTAGCCAGGATCACTGCTCTGTTCAGTGCTCGAGGGTTTAATATTGATAGTTTGGCAGTTGGGGAAACCGAAGATCCTACAGTTTCACAAATAACTATGGTTGTTCCTGGAGATGACCGGGTAATTGAGCAGGTTATCAAGCAACTGCGTAAATTAATAGATGTAATTAAAGTTGTGAATCTTACTGAGGGTGAAACCATAACCAGGGAGCTGGTTATGGTTAGAGTAAATGCTAAGGGAAGAGATAGAGATGAAATTATGAGATTGGCGGAGATTTTTAGAGCAAGGATAGTAGATGTTCATCCGGGAAGTTTCACTATCGAGATTACTGGAACTGAGGAAAAGATAAAGGGAATTCTTACTCTCCTGAGGCCTTTTGGAATAAAGAAATTGGTAAGAACAGGAAAAATTGCTCTGATCCGGGAAGAAAAAGTTTAGGGGAGATAAAATTGCAAAGAACTTTAATTCTGATAAAACCGGATGGTGTTTGTAAGGGTTTAATTGGAGAGATAATAAAGAGGTTGGAAGATGAAAAATTTAAGATTGTAGCACTAAAGATGGTATGGCTGGATGAGAGGAAGGCTAAGGAATTTTATCAGTCTCATCAGGGTAAAGATTTCTTCCCCGGGTTAATTGATTTTATGATTACAGCTCCCTGTGTGGCTATGGTAGCTGAAGGGAGGAATGCGATAAGAAGAGTAAGAGAGTTGATAGGTGAAAGAGTTCCTCGAGAAGCTAAAATGGGAAGTATTAGAGGGGATTTTGGTTCTGATGGGAGAAGAAATATAGTTCATGGTTCAGATTCTTTGTCTTCTATTAAAAAAGAGATTGAATGTTTTTTTACCTCTAATGAGATTTTTTCTTACGAAAAAGAGGATTGGCTAAAGAGTGAGCCAGGATAATCTGGTTGATGCGTAAAAGCGTGAATGCGTAAATGGGTAAGGAGGAAAATCTATTCTAACTGTGGAGAGAGATGATGCTAATAATTCGTCCCTTTAGGGGAATAATTTACAATAAGGATAAGGTGAAGGATTTAAGCAGGGTAATTGCTCCCCCCTTTGATGTAATTTCTCCTTATGAGCAGGAAAGGTACTATCGATCTCATCCCTATAACATTATCCGAATTATCCTGGGAAAAGAAAAAGCAGGGGATAGCGATAGAGAAAATAAGTATACCAGAGCTAGTAGGTACCTTAAAGAATGGAAAGATAAGGAAATTTTGAAAAAGGAAGAGGTTCCTTCCATTTATGTATATGAGCAGGAATACTTTTTAGAGGAAAGAAAAATAATCAGAAGGGGATTTTTAGCTTTAATGAAATTGGAAGATTTTAATTCGGGAGTTGTTTTCCCCCATGAACAGGGTTTCCCCAAGTCCCAAAAGGATCGTTTTAATTTAATGCAAAACTGTCTTGCAAATTTAAGTCCTGTATTTTCTCTTTACCGGGACCCACTATACAAAACAGATGAGTATTTAAAAGAAGGAGAGCTGCTTTTTGAACTGGAAGATGAAAAGGGAGTAAAGCATAAGCTAAGTGCTATAAGAGATAAAGATACTATTTTTAGACTTGCTAAGTTAATGAGAAACAAAAAAATACTCATAGCTGATGGGCATCACCGTTATTATACCTTTCTTAAATTGAAGAAAGAGTTAAAGGGAAATCCTTCTTTAAGAGGGGAAGAGGATTATGGAATGATGTATTTTCTCAATGCCGAATCTGGAACAGCTAACATCCTTCCTGTCCACAGGCTTATTGGCGCTCTTACTTTAGATCAGTTTTCTCAGTTTAAATCCCGGATAAAGGAACTTTTTCAGATTAAAGTTTTACCCTTTACCTCGGGAAATAAATCTTATCAACTGAAATGTATGCTCCAGCAAATAAATTTGGCTGATAACTTTACCTTGGGGATGTACCAAGGAGATGGAGCTTGCTATTTGCTTTCCTTAAAAGAAGCTGAAAAAGTTTCCTCTGATGAGGTAACCTCGGCGATAGTAGATAATTTAATTAAGAGAATAACCAGAAAAGAACAATTGGAGAGAGGAAGAGAAATTGATTTTACTCCCTATAGTAATCGGGCTGTTGACTTGGTAAAGAAGAGAAAATATCAGGTAGCTTTTTTTCTTAAGCCCACCTCTTTGGAGGAAATAGAAAAAGTAGCTTTCTCTGGAAGAGTAATGCCTCACAAGTCCAGTTATTTCTACCCCAAGCTTCTTACCGGGCTGGTAATGAGAGATATAAGAGATGCGCTTTAAACAAAAAAACATAAGGGAGTGGATAATTTTAAGTAAGGTTCCTCGACTTGGTCCTGTTAAATTTAATCAATTAATAAAGTATTTTGGCTGCCCGGAAAAGATATTATCTGCCTCTTCTGAAGAGCTTTCCAGGATTCCCAAGATGGACCAGGGAACACTTGATTATATTACCAACAAAGCTAAAGAGCTAAATGTGGAAAAAGATTTAACTCTTATGGATAAACTGGGGGTAGAACTCATCACAAGTGAAGATACGGAATATCCCTCTATCCTGAAAACAATTTTTGATCCACCTTTTGTTCTTTATGTAAGGGGGAAGTTAAAAAAGGAAGATGAGAACTCTGTAGCAATTGTGGGAACAAGAAGAGCTACCAATTATGGAAAAATAACTGCCAGAAAGTTGAGTAGGGACTTAGCTAAAAAAGGAATTACAGTTGTAAGTGGCATGGCCAGGGGAATTGATACATCTGCTCATTGGGGTGCTCTGGAAGCTGGAGGAAGAACCATAGCTGTTTTAGGCTGTGGGGTAGATGCGATTTATCCTTTTGAAAATAAGGAGTTAATGAAGGCGATAATTGAAAAAGGAGCAGTAATTTCTGAGTTTCCTTTAAGAGCAATCCCTCAACCCCAAAATTTCCCCCGCCGTAATCGTATTATTAGTGGATTAAGCAAAGGAGTTGTGATAATAGAGGCTCCCTTTAAAAGCGGAGCTTTATTTACTGCTATCTTTGCTTTAGAGCTGGGAAGAGAAGTTATTGCTGTTCCAGGAAATATAACCAGTCCTTACTCTCAGGGTTCCAATTTGTTAATTAGAGAGGGAGCAAAATTAGTGGAGGATGTGGAGGATATTTTAGAGGAGTTAAACATAGATTGGGGAGAAGAGGAAGCTAAACTAACACCTTCTTTATCTAAGGAGGAGAAGATTATAATGGAGCATTTATCCAGGGAGCCTTTGCACATTAATGTCTTAGTTAAAAAATCTGATCTTTCCCCGGCTAAGGTGGCAGAGGGTTTAATTAGATTGGAAATAAAGGGATTGGTGAGGGAACTTCCTGGGAAACTATTTGTTAAAGAGGTCTAAATTGGCTAAAAATCTGGTAATTGTAGAATCACCGGCTAAGGCTAAAACAATAAATAGATTTTTAGGTAAGCAATT
>JAUWJJ010000224.1 GCA_030607765.1 Candidatus Aerophobota bacterium | reverse complement strand
AAGTGGCATCGGTATTAGCATTGAGACCGAACCTTCTCATCCTGGCCCAACCAGATGCTGGATTGGATATAATTTTTTACAATTAATTTTATCAAATGCTTTATGTTATAAGAATATAAACTCACGCCTCCATCCTTCTTATCACTCACAGGGAGGAGTCAGGACAGATTGCCGATGAGGGAACCTTGCTCTGGAAGGGAAAGGTAAAAGCTCGAGGAAGCTTTGGCGAAGTTATGCATAAGTACTGTCAACTTGCCGGTAGGAGAGCAAAATGCAAAAAGTTTTTTTGCCTTACGAAATTTTAGAGAGTGCTCGTTTGGTAGGATTCAATGTAGATACTATGGTAAAACCTGAGACTCCCAAGTTTTTTTTAAACTACAACAAAATAACGGGAATTCAGCAAATCGAAGGGTTAATTCTTGTTGGTAAAGAAACACCCACTGGAGTTGTAGCTGATTTTATAGTTACCAGAGGGACAAAAGTTACTTTGCCTGTTCATCTGTGCTTTGGGGTAATCAGGGAAGAGGGATTGCAGGAAATTATTTCCCGTTTTATTATAGAGGACGGAGCTGAGGTTTTAGTTCTTGCCCATTGTAGTTTCCCTAAAGCTAAAAATCTTACTCATCGAATGAGGGCTGAGATAATCATAGGGGAAAATGCTAAATTTTTTTATGAGGAAAGACATTACCATGGAGAGCTGGGAGGGGCAAAGGTATATCCTAAGTTCAGAGTAGATGTTGGACCAAATAGCCACTTCCAAACAGTTTTTTCTCTGGTAAGGGGAAGTGTGGGGATACTGGATATTGATGCTGAAATGTACGGACACAAAAATTCTAAAATAGAGGTTATTAACAAAGTTTATGGAAGAGGAGGAAAAGACCGAGTTAAGATTCGTGATACTGTCTTTTTAGAAGGAGAAAATGCCAGGGGTCTGGTTAAACTGAGAGCAGCAGCCAAAGGAGGAGGAGACGTATTTATGATGGGAATTACCGAGGCTAATGCTCCTCATACCACCGGCCATGTAGATTGCAAGGAAATCGTCCAGGGTGAAGGCTCTACTGCCAGGGCTATCCCCCAGATAAGGGTAGAAGATGCCTCCTCCCGGATAACCCATGAAGCTTCTGTGGGGAAGGTTAATCAGAAAGAACTGGATACTTTAATGACCCGGGGTCTCAGTGAAGAAGAAGCTGTAGATATGATTATTAAGGCGATGCTATGAAAGAAGAAAAAAAAGATTGGATTCAGGAAAATCGCTATAGAAAGATGATTCTGGAAATTTTGCAAAAGGGGGAGAAAACAAGGGAGCAAATTGAGCAAGAGATTAAAATTACTCTTTTACCTTATCTTGCCAATTATAAACCTCAGGTAAGTTTAAAAATTTCACCCTTTACCCTTCAGAACCATCTTAATCTTTTGGAAAGGGAAGGATTAATTCAGAAAAAAGAGGATAAGAACTACCGGTTAAATTTTTCCCAAGAAGGGCCGAAAGATGTAGATTTTTTACCCCGTTAGTTATCTAACAGGGTAAACCTCTAATTTTAATTCATTCTCCTTAATGAACCTTAGCGCTTCCTCTCGGGTAAAAACTCCTGTGGTGCAGCCCATAGCCCTCACTGCTGATGCTCCTGTAGCACTGGCAAACTTTAAGATGCGCTCAAGCTCCCACCCCTCCAGGACGCCGACGATAAATCCGGCATCAAAAGCATCTCCCGTTCCCGAAGGATCTACAATTTTAACTTTATAACTGGGAACTACAATAACCTTATCTTTGGTTCTAAGCAAAGAGCCCTCCTTTCCCATAGTAATAACTACCCCCATCCGAGGATTGTAGCTTAAAAAAACCTCGGCTTGAGTCCGGGGATCATCTTTGCCAGTTAACAGCTTAGCCTCATCCTGATTGGGAAGAAAAAAATCAGTATAAGAAAGAACATCCCTGCACTGATCAATTAAGTTAGGATGAGGATGGGCAACCACTACATCAAGAATAGTAATTATCCCTCTTTCTTTAGCAAACTTAAATAATTTAATTAAAGATTCCTGATTTAATTTGGGAAGATCCAGATAACCACCCACATAGATAACCTTACTCTGAGCTATGTAATTAAAATCAACATCGTCTATCCCAAAATCTGCATTTGCTCCGAAGTTGTGAATAAACCTTCTATCCTCTGTTGCCGTAAGTAAAACTATTGTTTTGGAGGTATCCATCTCCTCAGAGCGAGCGATCCTGGAGGTATCTATTCCCCTTTCATTTAAATAATTAATTATAAAATCACCAAATAGATCCCTTCCCACCTTACCAATTACTCCAGTGGATACCCCTAATTTACCAAGAGAAATAGCTGTATTAGTAGCGCAACCACCGACTAATAAAGGGATATCATTTACTGAGATGAGTTGTCCCGGACGGGGAATCTGGGGAAGTATAGAGGAAAAAATATCAACTACTAAAATTCCTACACAGTTAACCTTTATTCTTTTCAATTTTACACCTCAACAATTTTTCAAATATTTCCATATATTGTAACATTGTGAATTTTATCATCTCATAAAGCTCCTGTCAAATTAGCTCTTAGAGACCTCTGAAAAAGTCGGGCCAATTTAGATAAATTAATAAATTTTTCCTTTGTT
>JAUWJJ010000037.1 GCA_030607765.1 Candidatus Aerophobota bacterium | reverse complement strand
CATCTGAGGTTTCCACTATCGGCTTTCCCATAACCAAAGCTCTGATAACAGCTATATCAAAGGAAATTTCACCAACTACCTCAATCCCCCAACCTTGACAATAGCTTTTTATTTTTTGGCTATTTTCAAGATTTATGTCGTATTTATTTATACAAACCAGGCTCTTAATACCAAAATGATGAGCAACCCCGAGGATACGTTCTAAGTCATGAATACCCGAGAGGGTAGGCTCGGTAACAACTAAAGCAATATCTACTCCTGATAAAGAAGCGATAACCGGGCAACCAATTCCAGGTGGACCATCTATGATAATGAAATCTTTTTTTTCATCTTCAGCAATAGTTTTAGCTTTTTGTTTAACTAAGCTTACCAGTTTTCCTGAATTTTCCTCAGCAATTCCTAATTTTGCATGAACTAATGGTCCATATTTAGTTTCGGAGACAAACCATTTTCCTGAAAGTTTTTCTACCATCTTAACTGCTTTTTGAGAACAAACATACCTGCAAACTCCGCAATTTTCACAAGCAATAGGATCAACTACAAAGTGATTATTTATTTTATTTATTCCCTCAAATCGACAAGCCTCTTGGCATTTTCCGCATTGATTGCATTTATCTTGATCTATTTTTGCAACTTTTCCCACAAACTCATAAGTTTCCTTAATGGTAGGATGAAGAAGAAGATATAAATCTGCTGCATCTACATCACAGTCTACCATAACTTTATTTTTAGCTAAACTGGCAAAGCTGGCGGTAATAACTGTCTTACCTGTTCCACCCTTACCACTGATAACTACAATTTGTTTCATAATAGCATTCTTGTAGATTTTAGTTGCTCAACTTTTTTATACAGGCCTATAAAATTCTCTTTGTATTCTGGCTTAACCTCTATTACAGGAATTCGTCTGGAATAAGCTTTAGCAATTTCCTCATCCATGGGAATACGCATTAAAACAGGAATTTTTTCTCTTTCACAGTACTCATCAACTTTTTTATCTCCCACATCAGCCCTGTTAATTACTATTCCAAAAGGTATCTTTAGTTTTTTTACCACCTCCACAGCTAAGATTAAATCATTTAAACCAAAAGGAGTTGGCTCTGTAACTAAAATACAAAAATCGCTTCCCTTTACCGATTCAACTGCAGGGCAAGAGGTTCCTGGGGGGACATCAATAATAGTAATTTGATTAGTATTGGCAGCTTTCTTTACTGCTTTAATTAAGGGAGGAGAAACTGCCTCTCCCACTATAAGTTCTCCCTGGATAAAGTGAATTGAGCCAGCAGCTATTCCCTCCTCAATTACACCTTTTGGCCGAGTTACCTCTTTAATAGCTCCTTCTGGGCAAACAAGGGCACATCCACCACAGTTATGACAAAGCTCCGGGAAAAATAAAACTTTCCCTTTAACTACAGCAATAGCATTATAGTTACAAAAATCTGCACATTTTCCACAATAGCTACATTTTTCCTCATCAATCTGAGGCACCAAAACACCTACAGATTTAGTATGAGTAATCTTAGGTTTTAAAAAAATATACGCGTTAGGCTCTTCCACATCTAAGTCTAAAAACTGAACGTTTCCTAAGGATAAAGCTAAATTTACCGCTACAGTAGTCTTACCTGTTCCACCTTTACCACTGGCAACACAAATAACCATCTAAGTTTTTATCCTCTTACCATTTTAGTGCTGCACTTGGAACAGCTTACCTGATAACAGGGAACCCCTATTTGATGAACAGTAGTTGCTCCACAGTTTGGACAAACACACTTTCCAGTTGGGTCTGCGCCGGGACGAGTACCACCCATTCTACCACGACCTCCACCAGGAGGTCCTGTTCCATCTCCTCTGGGCATTTTTTTCTCCTTTTATTATTTAGCTATTTTTTTTAAGTTCTTTAATTCTTTTATCTATTTGTTCTAACTGTTCTTTTAAAGCTTGAGTTTGATTTTCTAAAAATTTAAGCTCTTGATCTTTGGATATTTGGGGCACAGCACCTGGAGGGGTTCCCATACCATATGTTGTTTGAAAACCACCACCCATCATACCTTGACCCATACCCATTCCTCCACCTTGACCCATACCACGACCTCCACCCATTCCTGTCCCAAAAGATGGGCTGCCACCAGTCCCAAAATGTGATGACACACTTGCCTGATCAGTAGATTGAAACTCTCCTTTTTTATACCTTTCAATTACTTCATTAATCTTTCCACTAACCCCTACTATTACTTGAATTCCTGATGCTGATAAAGTCTGAAAAGCATTGGGACCGCAGTTACCGGTAAGAACCACCGTTGCACATTTGTTAGCTATTAGTTGAGCAGTCTGAATTCCAGCTCCATGCGTTGCCCCTACACTGGGATTTTGAATTCCCTCAAATTCCATTGTTTCTGGATCCACAATAATAAAGTACTGGCAACGCCCCAATCTTGGGTCTACCTGAGCATTTAAATCAGGACCAGTAGCTGATATTGCTATTTTCATCTTAATTCCTCCTGTTATTTAGTAAACCCCGTTAGATAGTAAATATCTTACGGGGTAAAGAACCCTTGACAAACTAAGTGATATTAAAACCCTTTTCTTAGTCAATTATAATAGGGATAGACCTAAACAGATCTATCCCCTTTATAGTATTTAATCTTGTTTTTCTGATTTTTCCAGTTCTTTAATTCGTGAGCTAATCTGCTCCAATTGATCTTTTAAGATACCGGTCTGGTCTTTTAGAAAACTCAGTTCTTGCTCAGGTGATGCTTGAGGTGCAAAAGGAGCCATTCCAGGTGCTGCTCCTGGTGGTTGTGAAAAGCCGTAAGGCATTGTTCCTGGTCCACTAAAGGCTGGATAAGGTGCCTGTCCTGCTTGCATATCCTGCCAATAAGCCTGTGCCTGTGGAGTTGGCCATTGCCCTGTCATAAGGTAATTAGCTGCTGGTCCTAAGCCAGTGGGGCCCCTTCCTGCCCAACCAGGAGAGAACCCAAATCTCATCCAGCCAGGCAGTTCCGTAAGATAATACATATTTCTGTAACCGTGTCCTCCCATTTATAATCGCCCCCTTGTTTTTATAATCATAGCACATAAATTTATAATAGGCAATTGTTTGTAATATCCTGTCCTTCTTGTTGAGAAGGACAGGATATTTTTATTGATTGGTCTTTTATCATTTACCCCGTTGGACAGCAAGTATGTAACAGGGTTTATCCCATTAGATAGAGAAACTTATCTAACGGGATTTACCAGACTCTGGGCGGATACCCATATCCAGGATAACCAGCACCATATCCAGGATAACCAACACCACAATAGGGATAGGGGCGGAAACCTCTCCCTCGACCTCTACCTAACCCGAGTCCCAATCTTCCTCCCATAGGATTCATAAATCCAGCGGTAGGGAATCCTGCACAGTATCCTGCAGCTCTTCCTGTCATTGGACCCATTCCCATTGGACCAGTTCCATTTCCTCTGGGCATTTTCTTTCACCTCCTTCGTAAGCAGCCTAATAACCTTTCACGAAACTCTGAAAGGCTTACCAGTTCTTATTTTTGACTACCTACCCTTTAAACCTCACCTCCACTTTATGCAATCCTTATTAGATGGACATTTCAGAGGTTAAATTTTTAAAATAAAATTTACTTTTCACTAAGCTCCCCCAACTTTTTCCTAATCTGTTCCAATTGCTGTTCCAATGTCTTTGTCTCTTCTTCTAACATTGTCTTTTCCTCATCTTTGGTCATTGAATAACCATATCCGGGATAACCAGCACCATATCCGGGATAACCAGCACCATATCCGGGATAACCAACACCATAATAGGGATAGGGGCGGAAACCTCTCCCTCGACCTCTACCTAACCCGAGTCCCAATCTTCCTCCCATAGGATTCGTAAATCCAGCGGTAGGGAATCCTGCACAGTATCCTGCAGCTCTTCCTGTCATTGGACCCATTCCCATTGGACCTGTTCCATCTCCTCTGGGCATTTTTTTTCACCTCCTTGTTAGTTTACCCTGTTAGATAGTAGTAAACATCTAACAGGGTAAACTTCTTGTGGTTAAAAATTAAAGTGTATTTCATTGGCATTTTTCACACAGTCCATAAAAATGAAGCTGGTGAGAATTTATTTTAAACTTATATTTTTTGGATAATTCGGCTTCTAACTCTTTAATAAATTTTTTCTCTTTTTCCGCAAGATCGCTATAATTAATTATCCGAGCACATCGGGTGCAAACTAAATGATGATGGTGAACTTTCATAGTCTCATCAGCTAATTCATAGCGACTCCTTCCATCCCCAAAATCAAATTTAAATACAAGTCCCATTTGAGTTAGCAAATCCAGAGTGCGATATACTGTAGCTAAACCAATCCCCGGATAGTTTTTATGAACTAATAAAAATACTTCTTCAGCACTTAAATGCCTGGGATTTTGAGTAAGTATATCTAAGATTACCTGTCGGGGTAAAGTTAACCTAAAACCTGCTTCCCTAAATCTTCCATAGCACCAGGGAGGACCGGGCATATTTTTTCCTCCTTAATGATAATGATTTTCATTATCATTATAATAAAATAATTAATTTTGTCAAGGAGTTGACAAAATTAAGATGGGTGATAAAATGACTGAATGGTCAGCCACGACTTAATTTAAAAATTTAGTAACAGGTAAGTTTTCCTAAAAAATATGAGAGCACACATCCGTCATTGCGAGTTGTAGTTTGCCGATTTATCGGCGCATTAAACCCGCCCAATGAATTGGGCAGCTACAATTGCCAGAGAAAACAAGAATTTCAGGAAATCTAAACTATTACAAAATTTAAAGGAGAGGTGCAAGATGATTCAAGCTCAAACTAAAAGGAGAATAAAACAGACAACTCACAATAGCCAAATTATGGAAGCGGCAGAGAGTATTTTTGCAGAAAAGGGATTTTATCTTACTACCGTGGAGGAAATTGCCCAAAAGGCGGATTTAGGAAAAGGGACCATCTACCTACATTTTGAAAATAAAAGGGGTCTTTTCCTCTCGATAATTGAAAGAAAACTGGATATTCTCCTAAAAAAAATAGAAGAAGGAATTAAAGAAGGTGACTCACCAGCAGAAAAAATAAGATTAGCTACTGAAATTCATTTTAAATTCTTAGAAAAAAACCGGAATTTCTTTAAAATTATTCATATCTTTTCCAATCAATTTAAAAAGGGGATGGGAGAAGAGCTGTTTAAAAAAGTTGTTGTGAAGAATTCTCGCTATCTGGAAATTCTTCAAACTTTAATTGAACGAGCTACAAAAAAGAAGGAAATCAAATCCTTAAATTCTAAGAAATTAGCTGTTATATTAGTGGGAATTGTTCATAGCTTAACTGTATACTGGATTTCTCAAAATGAGAAAGATTCCTTATCCATGGACCATTCACTGGCCTGGGAAATTTTCTGGCAAGGAGCTAAGAATTCATAGTTCAAATTTTAATTATAAAAATTCAGTCCATAAAGGAGGAGAAAAATGTCTGGTATAGTTTTGACTAAATTTAAAAAGAAAGTTATAGAACAGCAAATTTACCGTTACCTATCTCAACTGGCCAATACAGAAAGTGAAGAGGAATTCTACCAGAAATTTGGCGATATCCTAAAGGGTCTTTATAAATTTGCCGGTCCTAATAAATCAGCTATGGAAAATGTGAGGAAAGCTTTTCAGAGAAAGCACCCTATGACGCGGGTGGCTATGTTACTTCTTCAAAAGGGGCTCTCAAAAGTAGCAAGGGAGAGATTGGCTAAGAATTTTTTTATTGACTGGATAACTGAGGCAAAAACGAGAGAGAAACTGGAGGAGGAAGGATTTAAGGCTCCCTGGTTCTTTGTTATTTCTCCAACTTATGCCTGCAATCTTCACTGTGCCGGGTGTTACGCCTATGAATACAAAAGGAGCGAAGGTTTATCTTACCCTGCTTTTAGTAGAATTTTGAGGGAAGCTAATGAGTTAGGAATTCGCTGGCTAACCATCTCTGGAGGAGAACCTTTTCACTATAAAGATAAAAAAACAGGCAAAACTTTATTGGATTTAGCTGAGGAACACACCGATATGTATTTTCAGATTTATACCAATGGAACATTGCTGACTGAGAAGCCAATAGAAAGATTAGCCAAGCTGGGGAATGTAACTCCAGCTATTAGCCAGGAAGGATTTAAAAAGGAAACTGAGGAAAGAAGGGGTAAAGGAGTTTGGGAGAAGATAAATAAAGCGAGAGAGGACCTTTATAAAGCAGGGGTACTGCAAGGCTTTTCTATTACTGTAACAAAACAAAATGCCGATATAGTCACCAGCGATGAGTTTATTGATGATCTTATTGCCAAGCATTGTTCCTTCGGTTGGTATTTTATTTATATTCCCATTGGGAAAAAACCGGCAGTTGATTTGATGCCAACCCTTGAACAGAGAAAGCATCTTCGTGAAAAGATATGGGAGTGGCGATCTACCAAACCTGTCTTTGTAGGAGATTTCTGGAATGATGGAACCTGGGTAGGAGGTTGTATAGCTGGGGGAAGGAAGTATTTTCATATTAACGCTCAGGGAGATGCAGAACCCTGTGTTTTTATTCATTTTGCTGTGGACAACATCTTTGACTTATGGAAGAAAGGCAAGGGACTAAGAGATGCAATCGTTAGCCCGTTTTTTATGGATATAAGAAAACGCCAGCTCACCAATGATAATTGGTTAACACCCTGTGCTATAATTGATAAACCTCAATACCTAAGGGAAGCAGTTAAAAAATATAAAGCTTATCCTACTCATAAGGGAGCTGAAACCATAATTCAGGGAGAAATTGCTCATTTTCTTGATGATTACTCTTCTTGCCTTGATAAGTTTACCCGTCCAGAGTTTAAAAGAATGGAAGCTGGAGATTATGACTCTGCGGTAGTGAAGTTAAGTCAGGTTATAAAAAATCAGCGAGAAAAAAATAAAAAAGAATTTGAGGTTCAAAATAAAGGAAAAGTTTAAGAAGATAATGATGAGATACTGTAGTGAGTGTGGAGGAAAACTGAGCTACAAATTAATAGAGGGAAAAAAAAGAGCAGTTTGCCTTAGCTGTGGTAAAATTCACTATCAAAATTCCCTACCAACAGTAGTGGGAGTAGTTACTAAAGAGGGGAAAAAGGTAATTGGATTGATAAAAAGAGCAATTGATCCTGAAAAGGGAAAATGGGCTCTTCCGGGAGGATTCATAGAAAAGGATGAGGGCCCTCAAGAGGCTTTAATAAGAGAAATTAAAGAAGAGATAGGTATGAGGGGAAAAATTCAAGGATTAATAGGGGTATACACAGATGAGAGTAAAACTTATGGTAAAGTTATTGTAATAGCTTATCAATTTTTTACCTTAACTGATAAATACCCTTTAGGAAAGGAGGTAAAAGAGTTTAAATTTTTTATCCCCACCCAGATTCCCCCCATCATTTTCCCTTCTCATCAAAGGATTGTTCAAGATTTTAACAAGACTTATCGAAATCCTATTCCCACTGTGGATGCTGTAATTGAAAAGGAAGGGAGAGTGATTCTGGTAGAAAGAAAAAATCCTCCTTACGGATGGGCTCTTCCGGGAGGTTTTGTTGATTACGGAGAGACATTGGAAGAGGCTATCAAAAGAGAAGTAAAGGAGGAAACAAACCTGAAAATAAAAGATTTAAAACAGTTCCACAGTTACTCTAATCCTGATAGGGACCCCAGGATGCACACCATTACCACTGTTTTTTTAGGTAAGGCAGAAGGAAATTTAGTCCCAGGAGATGATGCCAAAGAATTAGCTATTTTCCCTAAGGATAAATTACCTTCAAATTTAGCCTTTGATCACAAAAAAATTTTACAGGACTACTTTAAAAGTATCGGAAATTGAAGAATTTTGACATATCAAATGGAATAAAAGTTTTCTTTAGAAAGGAGGACTTTCAGGGAGATCTTTCCCTGAGGTATTATGTCTAAAATCGCCATTTATCCGGGAAGTTTTGATCCTATAACCAATGGACACATAGATATTATTAAGCGGAGTTTATCTCTCTTTGATAAGGTAATTATAGCTGTAGATGACAATCCCCCCAGAAAATTTTTATTTACTGCTAAAGAAAGAGTAAAAATGATTAAGGAAGCCCTTGATTCTTATACTCAGATAGAGGTGGAGAGTTTTCAGGGGCTGGTAGTTAACTATGCCAGGGTTAAAGAAGCCAGTTTTATTATAAGGGGGCTGAGGGCTCTTTCTGATTTTGAATATGAGTTTCAGAT
>JAUWJJ010000137.1 GCA_030607765.1 Candidatus Aerophobota bacterium | reverse complement strand
CAGCATGATACTGCTTAATGCTAATACGTGAATTAAACTTAATATCCACATAAAATGGAATATCCAACGCCATTGTTTAACTTTTAATAATCCTGAAAAAGCGATAAAAATAAAGGGTTTAAATCTTTTAATTCTCCTTCCATCTCTTTAGCTTCCATATCTTCATCTCCTTTTTTTACTTCTTGCTCAAATTTATCTCTTTCTTCCTTAAACTCTTCTTTCTCATCAGCAAATTCCTGCTTCTCTATTTTAATTTGTTCCAGTTCTTCTTGTTGCTTAGTCTTACCTTTCTCATCTTTTTCTGATGGAGACTTCCCTGGCCCTACATATTTTTTTCCCATTTTATTCCTGTACCTCAATTACCTTAAAGTTATGATATGAATTCTTTGCTAGTTTTTTTAAAGAAATAAAGCAGCAGTCACAATTACAATAATCAACATTTTTTTTATTTTTAAGAATAGGTAAGTCTTTTCCACAAACAGGACATTTAATTGAATAGGCTTGAGCCATTCTTACCTCAAAGGGACTTTTTTGGGCTTGACGAACCTCAAGTAATACTTTATGTTTATAATGTAATATATTACTTTATCTTTGTCAAATTGACAAACTTCAAGTAATAGTTTATATTTAAGTGTAATGTATCACTTTATCTTTGTCAAGGGATAGAAGTTCTTAGTTCTACAACTGGGGGCAAATAGCTGTAGGCATCTTATCTACCCCAACTATGCTTTGCCCCCTGCTAGATGCCTAAAGAGGCTAACTAAACCTCAATCGAGGACATTTTATATTAAATGGATAAAATAACCACTTCCCGAATGAAGTAATTCTTCGCTAGGAGATTTACTTCAAAAACTTTAGGGAATATAAAATAAGTGTTCAAAGGATTTTCTCTTTCTAAGAGATTCTTGTAAATGAGGGCTATGAGGGGACATACCTAATTACAAGGAAAAGGTTCGGTGGTTCACTCCCCCTCATTCTGAAAGAAAATAATTATGCCAAAACAACAAAAACAAATAAGCGAAATCCTTCACGAGATGAGAGGAAAGCCAAAACTTCCCAGAGACCATGAACCTACCGTATCAGAAAAAATTCAAGCTATGTCAAATGACCCCAAAGGTCATCAAATGATACAGGATAGTCCTATTTATGAGGTTAAAGACGGCAAAGAGAAACTTCTAAAGCCCAGGACTGGCCCCCGAAGGAGTGTGAGTTTTTTAATTGGCAAACAACCCTGGAAGGAAAAAAAGGAGGTGAAATAAAAATGGATAAAGAAAAAGGTATGACTCTGGGAATGAAGGGTGAGTTATTTATTAGCATAAACAAATTTGGTGATGATGTCCATCAATCTGGTGACCATATCTATGAAGTTTATGTTAGGGATGAAGTGTCTGGTAATCGCTTATTCGACGACCAGGATATATCAAGAGAGAAAACAATAGATACTTTAGGAAAACTTATTGAGAATATATTAGAAAAGGGGTCCCAGAAAATTCTTATGAGACTCACATCCTATCAAGACCAGAAAATCGAATAACTTTCCTGATAGTCTTTGAGGTCATCTGACATAGAAGGGGAAAAGAAAAACAATGGTTGAAATCCACTTACACGGCGACAAATCAGAAAAAGTGATTTTAACAGTGACTGATGGACAACTTTACCTCAGTATCGAACTACCTGAAAGCTCATTAAAAAAAGGAACTGTAAGAGATAACGTCCAATATCATCTAAGTCGAACCTTGAGGATCCCTATTGAGCAACAGGCACTTCTTCATAAATTCCTAGAATTAGCTAATGTAGCTCATCAAATCCAAGCAGGGTCAAAAACACAAGCCATAAAAGTAAACTTAGAGCAAATTATCAATAACACCCCACTCGAAGCACTAAAAGAAATAGCTCATAAAATAGAGGAACGATTAGAGCAATTAAATGAGGATAAGGATGGATGAAACTTAAATTTAAAGCTACCAGGAAAAAGCCGAAACACCGGGGACGAGACCTCTATTTTAAAAATGGTGATATACGTGAAGTCAATGTTGAGAGAGGGGAAAAACTACTTATAGATTTTCCCGACAACTTCTTTATTGTTTCACCCCAACGAGTTACCAAGAAGACCGTAGTTGGACGATTTCCTCCCTTAAAAAAAATAATCCCTCCCACTCCTTCTTCTGAAGAGTATCATCCTCCTCTTCGTAAACCACTGAATCTTTCCGATATAACAGTTATCGTAATCAATCCTTATCCTGAACTGTTCAAAACCCATTTTCTACCCTGTATTCCATCAGAGGTTGAGTTTCTGCCTCTGGAGAACATAAAGAATATAAACTGGACATCGGCTGCCCCAGCTTTGAACTATGGAATAGATATTGCCTCTAACGATATAGTCATCTGTGCTCACCCTGACTTGGTTTTCGGAAGAAAATGGTTTGAGAGCTTTATCTACCACGAGGCAAGGCTGGATAATTGGGGAGCTTTAGGGTTTGTAGGATGGGATCTTGATAATAAATTGGTTTATGGAAATAAGATTACTACCCCCTATAAGATTCAATGCTTGGATGAGTGTTGTGTCATTGTCAATAGGAAAAATAAACTACGTTTTGACCAGGATACCTTTACCAGTTGGCACTGTCACGGGGCTGATTTTTCCCTTCAGTGTATAGATAAGGGATTGGGAGTATATGTAATCCCTGGGGTGGCTTCCCACGGAGGTTATTCTTTTATTGAAGTTCCCGGTTTTGTGGATGAACGGGATAAAACCCTACCAATATTGTGGAATAAGTGGAAAGGCAAAGTTTCTTCTATCAATATGGGCTTGCCACAGTCAAAAATCAGAGGTGAGAAATGAAAATAGCCGTATTCGCCATAAACCTCAATGTAATAGCAGGGGGAGAGCGAAGAAAATTAGAATTAGCTAAAGGATTCGAGAAAAGAGGACACGAGGTTACTCTTTATGCTCACCCTAAAGAGATAAATGAGGGTTGGGAGGGCGTGGATTTACCTTCTAACATTAAGACCTATCGAGAGCTTAAAGGTAAACCTCCTGAAGCTGATTTTATCTTCTTTGCTAATATCAATTTAGGTCGTGCTAGAGTCTTTGTTCCCGCAAAAGCAAAAAAGGTCTGGCTAATTTCCTATTTTTGGCCTGCTACCTGGCAATACCTAAAAGACCCTAATATTCTCAAGGTTGCTCACTCCAGTTGGCACGCTGACTGGCTAAAGAAAAAATATAACCAAGAGTCAGTGAGAGCTTTAGGAGGAGTAAATACCGACTTTTTTACTCCCTTGAGAGGTGGACCAGGTGCTAATATCAAGAGCCGAGAAAACCTTATTATTGCTCAAAAGGGAAGAGTAGGGGATAAGAATTATAAATTGGTAGAGCTGGCCTTTAAGAGACTAAGAAGAGATGACTATAAATTTGAGCCAGCTTCAGGAAAAGACCAGTATGAGTTAAGAGAAAAATACAGAAAGGCAGCCTTTTTTGTCTCAGCCGAGATGTATCCTATTTTTTGCTGGAACAATCCAGCAGCAGAAGCTATGGCCTGCGGTTGCCCAGTAATTGTGGTTAACCATCCGGCCATTCAAGACCACTGCCTGCATAGAAAAACTGCTGAGGTAGTAAACCCAAGAGTGCCCTGTATAACTGATGAACTGACAAGAGCTATGCAACTTCTCATTGATAACGAAGATTATCGGAGGAGCCTAGCTGAGAACGCTTATAGATATATTCATAACTTCTCCTACGATAAAGTTTTAGACACTATAGAAGCTGAGGTTTTAACAGACCATAAGAGGCCAAAGACTGAAAAGGCACTTAGATTAAATCTGGGTTGCGGGCTAAAGGAAAAACAACTAGATGGCTATGTTAATATTGATATAAGAGAAGAGGTAGAGCCTGACTTGGTAGTAGATTTTGAGAAAGCAGAACTTCCTTTTAAAGAGAACAGCATAGATAAAATATATACATCTCATCTCTTGGAGCATATTCATAATTTCATTCCTTTTATGGAAGAGATGTATCGAGTCTTGAAACCGGGGGCTGAGGTAGAAATATTTGCCCCTTATGGCCTATCCGATTCAGGAATTGCCGACCCGACACATGTAAGATTTTTATGCGAGAGAACTTTTGACTATTTTGATAAATCTTCTCGTCTTTTCCTTTATGACTACAAATGCAACTTCAAAAAAATTAGGGCCCAAAAAAACCAGGTTAACGATATACACCTTATCCTCAAGGCTATAAAAGATGAGAATATCAAAAAGCAAATTAACAAGATTACCTACTTTCCTCTGGGAAATATGGCTACCGCTTCTTCCAGAATGAGATGTTATATGATTGCCGAGAGACTAAGAAAAAGAGGCTACAAAACTTCTTTTGAGACCCTAGAGCCTACTGATGTAGCTATATTCCAGAAAAGGATAAGTGCAAAAGATTTAGAAATTGCCAAAAGTCTCAAAGAGAAGGGAGCTAAGATTATCTTAGATATGTGCGATGCTATGTGGACAGTAGGACAGGAAAAATCCCTTTTGGACTTTATACCTCTTGCCGATTGCAT
>JAUWJJ010000014.1 GCA_030607765.1 Candidatus Aerophobota bacterium | reverse complement strand
TCCCATCTCGAAAGGATTCATCTTGTCACCAGTGTTGAACACCCCTTAAGAGTGGGGGCTGATGTGGTGGTGAATAATGTATTTGTTGGAACAGAAAATGAGGATGAATTGCTAAGGAAGCTGGGGAATGTAGCTACTGACTGCTTTAAATGGGGTCTTCCTTTAATGGCTGAGATGATTCCCTCCTATATATTGAAACATCATTACGCTCAAGAGGGAAAAAACTTCGATAGGGAAAGGGCAGCCGATGAGATCGAACTTGCCAGCAGGTTAGGAGCAGAGCTGGGCGCAGATATAATTAAAACCCCCCATACAGGAAGCGCAAGGAGTCTTAAGGAAGTAGTTTCTACTACCCCTGTTCCCATTGTTATAGCTGGCGGTCCTAAAACCAGGGGAGATAAAGATTTTTTCCAATTTGTAAAAGAGGCAATTCAGGCAGGAGCTAAGGGAATATGTATGGGAAGAAATGTGTGGCAGAGGAAAAATATTAAGGGTATGCTCTGTGCTCTTTGTCATATTGTCCATGAGAATGCAAAAGTGCAAGAGGCAATGAAAGAGTTAAATTCCAAAGCTCGTACTTCTTAGAATCTTCTCATAGATAATTTTTAGTTCTTAGGTACATCACTTTTAAATCATATAATTGAGTAGCTAAAGTATGAAGTTTGTATTGTTAGCCTGATCTTACCTTAATCAGAGAAAGGATGATTTTGAAGCACAGGAAAGTTTTAACTTTTTTAGGATTTATGATATTTGTTCTTGCTGCCTTGAATTTTTTAGCTTTGGCCAAGAGCATCTTTGATATAGGAAGTTTCTATGGATGGACAGGTGCTCAAAAGGGAAATCTTTTCTCAGCAGGGGGGATAGGATTTATCTTAGGTGCTCTTGTTAGCGGTTACCTTTCTGAATCTTTCGGGAAAAAGCAAATCATTTTAATAGGATTGGCATTATCAGGGATGGGAAATTTTCTCTTCGGCTATTTACCCCACTTTAACTTTTCTTACCTTTACTATTTTTTCCTTGTCTTTAGCTTTTTAATAGGAATGGGAAACGGCACCTTAGAGGGGCTTACCAATGCTCTGATTATCCACTTACATCCAGAGAAAAAGTCTCTTTATCTAAACTTAGCTCATGCCTTTTTTGCCGTGGGGGCAGTAATAGGACCTCTTATCAGTGGATATTTAATGGATGTTTTCAACTGGCAATGGATATTTTATTTTAATGGAATAGTAAGCTTGTCCCTCCTCTTATCATTCCTTTTTCAGAGTTGCCCTTCTTTTAAAGATGAGCAAAAAATTAAGCTGGGAGTAGTTACCAAACTTTTAAGAAATAAAGCATTTTTACTGCTTAACTTGTGCATGCTGCTTTATGTGGGAGCAGAAGTTGGTTTAGTATCCTGGGTCGTTGAATATTTAAGGACAAATATAAACTTTAGACTTTCCCAACTACAATCAGGCACACTGCTTTCCTATTTCTGGATGGGAATGCTGGTGGGACGTTTTGGATACGGTTGGTGGGTAGAAAAAACATCACCTTGCTTAGCTCTTGTCATATCCAGTTTAGGGGGAAGTGTTTGTATTCTTTTATTTCTCATCACTAAAAATTTGACTCTGGCTACATTTTTTATTATTCTTTACGGAGTATTTCTCTCCGGAATGTTTGCTACTATTGTTTCTCTGGCTGGCCATAGATTCCCCCGTTACATAGGAGTCGTTACTGGAGTTCTGGGTGGCAGTACTGGCATAAGCGCGGCTATATTTCCCAATATTATTGGTCGTATTTCCGATGTTAGAAGTTTATCTGTAGGTATTGGAACCTGCGCTTTATATCTTATGGGAGTGTTATCCATAGTTTTGATTATGTCCAAAATGAAGAATTCTCAGCAAGCTGCTCATCTCAGGCTTTAGGCTTATGTAGTGCAGGTCTTTAGACCTGCTAATAGGCAGACCTAAAGATCTGCGCTACATTTATTGGATAAAAAGAGTATCTTGTCTCTCATTTTCTTGTTATTTTCCCATGAGTTCTTTTACCTTCATAATGTTAATGATATGGGCTCTTTCTCTTTCTTCAAGCTTCATAGTTATATATTTTACTACCTCTTCAATTTGGGGGATAAAGATATACTCCAGAGCGTTAACTCTTCTCCTGGTCCAATCAATTTCCTTGGCTAATCTTTTTACCTCTTCCTCTCCTTGAGCTAACTCTAAAAGAGAAGGTAAAGCATTGGCGAATGATCTTATACCCTCATCCAGTTCCCAGTTGCTTTCATAAAAACCATAGCATAAAAGCTCTCCCTCACTTACTATTTTAAACTGGGGAGTTTTAAGGGGACTGTAGCCGGTGATTTCCAGGGAAGTTTTAGCCTGTGTCCACATTAAACACTCTTCTATCTGTTTTTCTGAGTTCATCATTTTTGCCTGTTGAAAATCAAGATAAGCTCTTTTTAATTTTTCTCTTACCTGTTCTCTTAAGTTTCTTACCTCTTTAATTAAGGGAAGAAATCTTTGAATTAGCTCATCTCTTTTATCTTCTAACAAATCATGAGCTCTTTTAGCTGCCTGCATTCTTTTTTTCTGCTGCAAAAGCTCCATTCGGGTAGGATTAAACTGAGCTATTCTTGGCACTGATCACTCCTTTTCTCTTCTTCCATACTTTTCTATCCACTCATCTCTTACTCTTTTTAGCTCGGGCTTAGGTATAATTTTTAAAAGTTCCCATCCTATATCAAGAGTTTTCTGGACTGATCTATCCTCATTTTCTCCCTGCTGGACAAAGTTAGCTTCAAATTCATTGGCAAAGACAAGGTATTTTTTGTCCATATCACTTAAAGTAGCCTCTCCCATTACCAGAGCCAGCTCTCTTATCTCCATCCCTTGAGCATAAGTAGCGTAAAGTTGATTGGAAAGCTCCCGGTGATCCTCTCTGGTTTTTCTCTCTCCTACAGCCTCATCCATTAACCTGGATAGAGATGGGAGAACATTTATGGGGGGATAAATTCCCTTTTGATGCAGACTTCTCTGCAGGATTATCTGTCCTTCAGTAATGTATCCAGTAAGATCGGGAATGGGATGGGTGTTGTCATCATCAGGCATAGTAAGGATGGGAATGAGGGTAATTGACCCCTTTTTTCCTTTAATTCTACCAGCTCTTTCGTAAATAGTGGCAAGGTCTGTATAAAGATAACCAGGGTATCCTCTTCTTCCCGGAACCTCTTTTCTTGCTGCTGAGAGCTCTCTTAGAGCCTCAGCATAGTTGGTCATATCAATTAAGATAACTAAAATGTGCATATCTTTCTCAAATGCCAAGTATTCAGCACAGGTTAAAGCCATTCTGGGGGTAGCTATTCTCTCAATTACTGGGTCATCGGCTAAATTAAGGAAAAGAGTAGCTTTTTCTATGGCTCCGCTTTTCTTAAAGCTGGAGATAAAGAGATTTCCCTCCTCAAAGGTTATTCCCATAGCAGCAAAAACTACAGCAAATTCTTCCTCTTTACCCAAGACCTTAGCTTGTTTAGCAATTTGAGCAGCTAATTGAACATGAGGAAGTCCGGATCCGGAGAAAATTGGTAGTTTTTGTCCCCGGGATAGGGTATTTAACCCATCAATAGCTGATATTCCTGTCTCAATAAACTCTTTTGGGTAGGCCCGGGCATCTGGATTTATGGGCTGTCCTCCTATTTCTAATCTTTTTTCTGGAATTATTTCTCCTCCCCCATCCCGAGGTCTACCCCAACCATCAAATACTCTTCCCACTATATCTTTAGATACTCCCAATTCGATGCCTTTACCTAAGAACTTTATCCTGGCTCCTTCTACTCCCAGATTAGTGGCTCTTTCAAATAGCTGCACCAAGGCCGCATCAGAGCTTACCTCTAAAACTCTTCCTCTTCTTCTTTCCCCATCAGATAGCTCTATCTCTACCAGTTCTTCAAAACCTACATCAACTACATTCTCTACCAGCATTAAAGGTCCGCTGAGCTCTTTTATTATAGTGTACTCTCTACCCATAGCTTACTTTTTACCTCCCAATTTATCCTGTTAGATAGAGAACGCTTATCTAACGGAGTTTATCTATCCGTTCCTTTAGTTTCTGGCGCAGTTTCTCTATTTTTTCCTCGGCATCTTCATCGGGAATATATTTAGCTTTAGCAATATCTTCCCTTAGGGGAAGATAAATTAACTCATCTAAGGAAACATCACGGCTTAAGGCGTTTATACATAAGTCATAGTAGTCTAAAACTAATTTAAGCATTAGATGCTGTTTTTTTATCGGGCTGTAGGTATCTACCTCATGAAAAGCAAATTGTTGCAAGAAATCTTCTCTTATAGAACGAGCTGTCTCCATAGCTATTCTGTCCTGAGGAGATAGAACATCCAGTCCTACCAATCTTACCGTTTCCTGAAGTTCATCCTCTTTTTGCAAAAGAACCATAGCTTTTCTTCTAAGCTGCATCCAATCAGCAGCTACTTCTCGAATAAAATAAGGTGTTAGTTCATCAAGGTAAAGGGAGTAGCTGCGAAGCCAGTGAATAGCTGGAAAATGGCGTTGATAGGCAAGCTCTGCTACCAGAGCCCAGAATACCCTCACTACCCGTAAAGTTGCCTGAGTTACTGGTTCAGAGAGATCCCCACCAGGTGGAGATACGGCTCCAATAGCACTTAAGCTACCCTTTCTTCCATCCTGTCCCAGACAGATAACTCTTCCTGCTCTTTCGTAAAATTCAGCTAATCTGGAGGGAAGATAAGCAGGATAGCCTTCTTCCCCGGGCATCTCTTCCAATCTTCCCGACATTTCTCTTAGGGCCTCAGCCCATCTTGAGGTAGAATCAGCCATTAAAGCTACATCATAACCCATATCTCGATAATACTCAGCTAAGGTGATCCCGGTATAGATGGAAGCTTCTCGGGCTGCTACAGGCGTATTGGAAGTATTGGCAATTAAAATTGTTCTTTGCATTAAAGGTTTGCCGGTTTGAGGGTCCTTTAACTGGGGAAATTTCCTCAAAACATCGGCCATTTCATTTCCCCTCTCACCACACCCTACAAAAACAATAACCTGTGCATCTGCCCATTTTGAAAGCTGGTGCTGAACAACGGTATTATGGAGAAGGATAGGTCCATCTCCTCCAACAAAATTTTCTTTTTGAGGGATGCAAACATCATAGACATTAGAAGTGCCTTTAATTTTTTCAATGCTTGTAACCCTGTCACAAAAAATATAATCTAAAAGAGAAGACAATCTTAAAATTTGCTTATATTCCCCTTTTTCTCCATCTTCCTGTTTTAAGAGTTGAGTAAATACCTTAAACGTGTTGGTACTCATTCGTTCTTGGTTGCCAATGTAGTTACTTATTTCTATCCCTTGGGTCTTGAGTTGAGAGTAGGTAATATTTGAGTTCCAATAGAGATTAGATATGATCTTGCTGGACAGAGGAACTACATCGTAAGAAGTATAAGTGGTTTTCTTTGAATTTATATAGTCCTTGATTTTGCAAATTTTATCAAATTCTTTATTATCTTTGCTTATCGATTCATAAAATATTTTTAAATTAGCGATACTTCGAATAAAAATACGATAATATTTTTTTTCTTTGAGCTTTTTTGTGGCCAGAGAATGGAGAATCCCCAATCTCGTTAAAGTGTAAGAAAGACTAATTTGCAGATTTTTACTGGCCGTGCAAAGCTCTATCTCTCCTTGAGAGAATGACCCATCACCTATGTAGTATCCTCTTAGAAAAGCACAGAGAATTTTATCGCTGGACTTTAGAATAAGCGGAGGAATTTGTTTTTGAGAAGAATTACCTCCAGCACCTATGGTTTCAATAAAATCTACGAAGACTTTATTAAATATGAGAATTCCGGGAGTTTTGCCTTTTTGTTCCTCCTTTTTAGTTTTGATGCCAAAAACAGAATTGATTAACTGAGCAAATCGGCGCAAAAGCTTGCTGTCTTTATTGGTGAATACGGCTGTATTTTTACCTCTAATATGTCCTTCAGCAATAAAAAGTCCTAAAACTTCGCCCAACTCTGGATTAGTTTCAGGGGGAATACGGATAGTCTGGCCCCATCTATTTCCTCTTAATTGCTTAGGAATGGGAAGGGGTAAGTGAATCTGAGAATAGACATTTTTCACCAGAGAAAGAGGAGGAAGATTTCTTTTATATATAAAACTTTCTGCATTTACTTTGGAAATTCCTACTGAAGATAATTCTCTTTTTTTTCTAAGATCTCGCAATATCTGGGAGGTCTGTTCTCTAATAGAAGCATCTACCACTCTAACTTCTTTCAACTCATATAGGTTAAATCTTGAGGTTTTGTTTTTAGTTTCTATCTTTCGAACGGCAGCAATGAAATCTCCTACCTGAAGATCCTCAGCTTTAGTTTGAGTAATCCCTCCATTTTCATTTATCTTAAATAGTTTGTGAAAAGGAGTAACTTCAACTGAACGTCCGCTTCTTGTCTTAATCCAAATAATAGAATTAGTTTTTCCTTTATAAAAAATAGAGGAACTTGATCCTTCAATTTTATTTGTATTCATAGAAAAAAGAGAAAGTGAAGGGTGAATCTTAATTATTGTTTCTATTCCATTTGTCTTTATTTCTCCTTTTTTTAAGCACTTTTTATAAAGTTCCTCCATAGTAAGGAGGGTTCCATCACCGAGAATTATGGGAGTTTTTCCAGAGACGCATTTTCCTGATCCAAAAGGGCCGGGGATGCAGGCTGTTCCTCCTTTAGCTATAGGGAAAAATGTATCAATGACTCTTTGTCCTGTAATTAAAGGTTCCGTAGGCTCAAGTTGCTCTTTGTAAGGTCTCATCTTTCTTACCGGCCATCTTTGCAGCATAGAGATAGCTCTTTCTCCTTTTTTAGTTTCAATTACTGCAATGATATCTTCTACCTTTGCTTTACCTGAGCCGATCTTTTTAACTTTTCCTTCTATCCCAACCGGAACCAGAATGCGGTGCTCTATAATCTCTGTTTCCTGGACTACTCCCAATATATCACCTGAAATTACCCTATCCCCTGGTTTTACCCTTGGCTGGAAATCCCACTCTTTTTCTCTATCAATAGCATTCATCTCTATTCCCCGGGTAACAAAATCACCTTTCTTTGCTCTAATTAAATCTAAAGGACGCTGTATCCCATCATAAATATTTCCCAACAATCCTGGAGCAAGCTCTACAGAAAATGGATGGTAAAGAGATTCTACTTCCTCCCCCGGTTTTAATCCACTGGTTTCCTCATAAACCTGAATAGAGGAAAGCTCTCCCCTTATCTCTAAAATTTCACCAATTAATCTTTCTTTTCCTACTCTTACTACATCAAACATTCTGGCATCGGGAATTTCTCTGGCAACTACCAGAGGGCCAGATATTTTAATTACCCTTCCCTTTTGCATTAACTGCTCCTTCATTAAAAAAATTAACCACTGAAGACACTGAAAATGAGTAAATGCGTGGATGGGTAAATGTGTAAAAGAGTAAATATTAAGGAGATGAAAAAGACGCATTCACTCATATACGCATTCACGCATTAATGAGATTAAGCGCTCATTTTCTGGGTGATGATTATGGGTGATTTTTCTTTTCTTACTACCTCCCTATCAACTGTACACTCCTTAACATCTTTCCGCGAGGGAAGATCGTACATTAAATCCAGCATAATATCCTCTACTATGGAGCGAAGTCCTCTTGCTCCCATTTCTCTTTTAAATGCTAAGTTGCTGATTTCCTCTAAGGCATCCTCGCTGAAGGTAAGTCCAATCCCTTCAAGTTCAAGGAGCCTTTGATACTGTTTTATTACAGCATTTTTTGGCTCAAAGAGTACTTTTTTTAGCTTATTCTTGGTGAGTTTGTCTAAAATAGCAACCACCGGTAGCCTTCCCACAAATTCCGGGATGAAACCATACTCAATTAAGTCCTCGGGTAAAAGCTGAGTTAAAATTTTTGCAGGATCTTCTTTTATTTTAGAGGAAAATCCTACAACTTTTTTTCCCACCCGCTCCCTTACTATTTCCTCTAATCCAGGAAAAGCTCCTCCACAGACAAAGAGAATATGGGAAGTGTCCAGTTGGATGAACTGCTGATGAGGATGTTTTCTTCCTCCCTGGGGAGGAATATTAGCCAATGTTCCCTCTAATATCTTAAGTAGAGCTTGCTGGACTCCTTCTCCCGATACATCTCGGGTAATAGAAGGGTTAGCTCCGCTTTTTTTAGCTATCTTATCAATTTCATCTATATAAACAATACCCCTGGAAGATAGAGGAATGTTAAAGTCTGTTTTTTGTAATAATCTAAGCAGAATAGTCTCTACGTCTTCTCCTACATACCCAGCTTCTGTAACATTGGTGCTTGAAGTAATTACCAGGGGAAGATGCAAAATTTTAGCTAAGGTTCTAGCCAGCAAGGTTTTTCCCGATCCGGTAGGTCCGATAAGCAAGATGTTGCTCTTCTCAAGTTCTACTTCTTCTTTTGCTTTACTGGATAGGATTCGCTTGTAATGGTTGTAAACAGCTACAGAGAGAACTTTTTTAGCTCGGGACTGACCCACTACCCATTCATCTAATTTTTCTTTAAGTTGCTTGGGTTTGGGAAGGTTCTCTACTTGAATGGAATGGAAAAAATTTTCATCTTCCCTTTTCAGGATTTGGCTGCAGTAGTTTATGCATCTGTCGCAAATGTAAATGTTCGGTCCGGCAATTAACCTATTTACCTCCGCCCGAGTTCGGTTGCAAAATGAGCAGTGGGAAGGATTTTCACTTTTGTCTTTCATGAAAGTTATTTTCTCCTTTCAATTACCTCATCAATAATTCCGTATTCTTTAGCCTCAGAAGCTGTCATATAGAAATCTCTATCGGTATCCCTTTCAATTTTCTCTTTGGACTGCCCGGTATGTTTTACAAAAATTTCATTTAGTCTTTCCTTTACTTTCAGGATTTGTCTCGCTTGGATTCCTACATCTGTAGCCTGTCCTCTTGCACCTCCCATAGGTTGATGAATGAGAATGTTAGTATTGGGCAAAGAAAACCTTTTCCCCTTGGTTCCAGCAGCCAAAAGAAGAGCTGCAGCACTGGCTGCTTGCCCCATACATATAGTAGAAACATCTGATTTAACATACTGTATAGTATCATAAATAGCCAGACCTGAAGTTACCAACCCACCGGGAGAATTAATGTACAGATGAATATCCTTATTTGGGTCCTGAACCTCCAGAAAAAGCATCTGGGCAATGACAGTATTAGCTACAGCATCATCAATGGGAGCGCCAATGAAGATTATTCTGTCTTTAAGCAGGCGAGAATAAATGTCATAAGCTCTTTCTCCCCGAGCGCTCCTTTCTATAACCATAGGAATTAAAGTCATCTTTTTACCTCTTTTATTTTTTGGTTAATGGCAGGAAACTTTCCGATACGTCAGCCTGTTGATACAAAAAGTCTACCACTTTCCCCTCTTTTATCTGATTGATTATTCCTCCCAACACTCCTTTGTATTTTAGGTTTTCTCTAAGGCGTTTTAGCTTTTCCTCCCCTATCTCTTCTTTTACAGATGCTTTTAAAACCTGATCTGTTTCCTCTTCTTTTACCTCAATTTTTTCATTTTCCGCTATTTTGTCCAGAACAAAGAAAGTTTTAAGATCCTGCTTTGCTTTTAATTTAACATTTTCCCTGAATGCTTCCTCACTTAAATTTTGCTCCTTTAAATAATCGGATAAAGTAGAGCTCTTGTTTTTTAAATCTTTCTTTAACTTATCAATTTTACTTTCCACCTCTTTTTCCACTAAGGAAGGAGGAATCTCTATGGTAGATTCTTCCACTACTTTTTGCACTATTTTACTCTTCGCCTTCCTTTCCTCCTGTTGATTTTTAAATTTTTTTATGTTTTTTCTTATAGAATTTTTTAGGTCCTCTAAATTTTGAAAATTTAATTTTTTGACAAACTCATCATCTAAAGGAGGAAGTTTTTCCTCCCTTACCTCCTTTATTTTAACATTAAGGTTAACTTTTCTGTTAGGGATATTTTTTTCAGAATCCTTAAGGGGAAATTCGGCCTCTATTTTTTTAGTTTCTCCTACTTTTGTTCCCAGAAGCTCTTTCTGGAAGGAAGAGGGGAGATTAGGTGAACCAAGCTGATACCAGAAATCATTTTCTTTATCCCGAGGTAAGAATTTTTCCTCAGATAAGTTTTGACAGTTAAGGTACAGCCAATCCCAATTTTTTGTTACTCGATTCTTTACGGGATGATACTGAGTGTACCTTTTTTGTAAATTTTTTAACCCCTGTTCCACCTCTTCCTTGGTTACCTTTACCTTTTTTCTCTTAATCTTAATTCCTTTGTAAGAACTTAACTTTATCTCGGGTTTAGTTATAAGATTTATCTTTAAAATTAAAGACTGATTTTCAGATAACTGAATAATTTCAACTTCAGGTGTAGTTATGGGAACTATATTTTTTTCCTCTACAGCTTCCTGATAG
>JAUWJJ010000209.1 GCA_030607765.1 Candidatus Aerophobota bacterium | reverse complement strand
TGCTCCACAATTTGGACAAACACATTTTCCACTTGGACCTGCACCAGGGCGAGTACCTCCCATCCTACCACGACCTCCACCACTTCCACTAAAAGGTCCTGTTCCCTCTCCTCTAGGCATTTTTTCCTCCTTTTATTATTCAGCTATTTTTTTTAAGTTCTTTAATTCTTTTATCTATTTGTTCTAACTGTTCTTTTAAAGCTTGAGTTTGATTTTTTAAAAATTGAAGTTCTTGATCCTTGGACATTTGTGGTGAAGCACCTGGCGGAATTCCCATACCATAGGGTGTTTGAGAACCTCCACCCATCATACCTTGACCCATTCCCCCACCTTGTCCCATTCCTTGGCCAGTTCCTGCTCCAAAAGATGGACTACCACCAGTTCCAAAATGTGATGATACACTTGCCTGGTTGGTAGCCTGAAACTCTCCTTTTTTATACTTCTCAATTACTTCCCTGATTTTTCCACTAATCCCTACTATTACTTGAATTCCTGCTGCTGATAAAGTTTGAAAAGCATTGGGTCCACAGTTTCCAGTAAGAACAACTGTTGCACCTTTGTTAGTTATTGTTTGGGCAGTTTGAATTCCAGCTCCGTGCATTGCTCCTACACTGGTATTTTGGATTCCTTCAAATTCCATTGTTTCTGGATCAACAATGATAAAATACTGACACCTCCCCAATCTTGGATCTACCTGAGCTTCTAAATCAGGACCGGTAGCCGATATTGCAATTTTCATCTTAATCTCCTTGTTATTTAGTTTTATTGAACTTAATGATATTAAAAGACATTTATTTCGTCAATTGTAAAAAGGGATAGACCTTATAAGGTCTATCCCTGTCATAGTATCTACTCTTGCTTTTCTAATTTTTCCAGCTCTTTAATTCTTGAGCTAACCTGATCAATCTGATTTTTTAAGGCACTGGCCTGGTCTTTTAGAAAACTTAACTCTTGTTCCGGGGCTACCTGAGGTGCAAAAGGAGCCATTCCAGGCGCTGCTCCTGGCGGTTGTGACGAACCGTAAGGCATTGCTCCTAATCCACCGAAGGCTGGATAAGGTGCCTGTCCTGCTTGCATAGATTGCCAATAAGCCTGTGCCTGTGGAGTTGGCCATTGCCCTGTCATAAGATAATTAGCTCCCGGTCCTAAGCCAGTAGGGCTTCTCCCTACCCAACCAGGAGAGTAACCAAATCTCATCCAGCCAGGTAGTCCCGTAAGATAATACATATTTCTGTTACCATAACCTCCCACTATAATCACCCCCTTGTTTTTATAATCATAGCACATAAATTTACAATAAGCAACTGTATCCTGTCCAGTTTCAGGAAAAGTTTAGGGCTGCCCTTTCTTCGGTGTTTTCCAACGTTGCGGCTAAGTTCTACTTTTATCTGCATACCGTGGCTTGGTAGATTTGTTCGCTTTGGGACTTCATGTATCATGAAGTCCTGAGGAGAACTTAGACGTTAGAACTCATAGACCCGCCTGATCGCCGCTGCCTTATGGAAAACACACTCAGCGGACAGCAGATTAAGATGAGTTTTCCTGAAACTGGAATATCCTGTCCTTCTTGTCAAGAAGGACAGGATGCAGTTATTGATCAGTCTTTTATCATTTATCAAATTCCGGATGGATAGCCATACCCAGCACCATAACCAGGATACCCAGCACCATACCCAGGATATCCAGCACCATACCCGGGATATCCAGCACCATAACCATAGGGTTGAGCAGAAAATCTTCCCCCACCATAATGGGAATATGGCCGGAAGCCTCGACCTCTACCCATCCCAAGTCCCAATCTTCCTCCCATAGGATTCATAAATCCAGGGACAGAAAATCCTGCACAGTATCCCGCTCCTCTTCCTGTCATTGGACCCATTCCCATTGGACCAGTTCCATCTCCTCTTGGCATAATTATTCACCTCCTTATTAGTTTTTAAAATAAAGTGTTATTTTCCACTAAGTTCTCCCAATCTTTTCCTAATCTGTTTCAACTGCTGTTCCAATGCTTTTGCCTCATCTTCTAACATTGCTTTTTCCTGCTCTTTGCTCATTGGATAACCATAGCCAGGATAACCATAGCCAGCACCATACTCAGGATAGCCAGCACCATACCCAGGCAGTCCCCCATAGGGAAATCGAGGATACCCATAATATAAGTAAGGATTCATAAACCATCCGAAAGGCATTTTTTTTCACCTCCTTGTTATGCAATAAAAAAATATATCTTATTGGCACTTCTCGCACAGCCCATAAAAATGAAGCTGATGAGAATTTATTTTAAACTTATATTTTTTAGATAGTTCACCTCCTAACTCTTTAATAAATTTTCCCTCTTCTTCCGCAAGATCGCTATAATCAATTATCCGACCACATCGGGTGCAAATTAAATGATGATGGTGAGTTTTTATAGTTTCATCAGCTAACTCATAGCGACTTTTTCCATCTCCAAAACCAAACTTAAATACAAATCCCATTTGAGTTAACAAATCCAGAGTGCGATATACTGTAGCTAAGCCAATCCCTGGATAACTTTTATGCACTAATAAAAACACTTCCTCAGCACTTAAATGCCTGGGATTCTGAGTAAATACATTTAAGATTGCCTGTCGAGGCAGGGTTAGCCTAAAACCTGCCTCTTTAAACCTTCCATAACGCCAGGGAGGACCGGGCATATTTGCAACTCCTTAATGATAATGATTTTCATTATCATTATAGTGCAATAATTTAATTTGTCAACCCCTGCTCTTCATCTAAGAAAAATTTCTCTCCATCATTTATTTTTACAGAGATCTGGAGGAGGAAACACTTGACAACCAACTTTTGCACGAAAATTTTTTAACAGTCAAAAATGCCTTTTTTTTGAAAGATTTTCAGTGATAAAACTATATAAATCTTTCGGTATTTCCTATTGACTTTCACCTTTATTTATGT
>JAUWJJ010000190.1 GCA_030607765.1 Candidatus Aerophobota bacterium | reverse complement strand
TACATCAAAAGAGTTTATATTCATCAGGCCTAAAGGCCTGAGCTACATCAAAAGAGTTTATATTCATCAGGCCTAAAGGCCTGAGCTACATCAAAAGAGTTTATATTCATCAGGCCTAAAGGCCTGAGCTACATCAAAAGAGTTTAACATTTATTCCCAGGCTAATTCTTTGTTTGGGAAGTTTGTAGTATTTTGTATCCCCTAATCCCCACAAATGATAATCGTTCAATTCTAACTCAGTAAATACTTCCCAATTTTCTTTTTTCCTGGAGAATTTAAATCTTCCTTTCCAACCAGCGGGTAGCTTTTTTGAAGAATCTTCTAAATTGTAGTATCTCTTACCAATCCATTCCCCTCCTACAGCAACTGCCCAGCCATTTTTCTCCCATTTCAACCAGAGCTGTCCACTGCCATGGGGAGAATGAGTAATTTTTTTTCCGGGATCATCGAGATTTTCTGTTTTCTGGCTAACAAAGATTAACTCCTGTTTAAAAGAAGGACTGAAGTAATGAGTGAGCTCAAATTTCCATCCCCACTGGTTTAAGTTGACATTTTCTGGTTTGTTTTTATCTCCATCCCAACTCCAGACGATTCCCTTACCATTACTGTGGAATCCTTCCAGAGAAATATTTGTTTTAGGTAAATTATGATATTCTAATCTCAATTGATAATCCCAGATATTTACTGCAGTTAATATCTCATTTATATCTACATAGTCTCTGCTCAGGTATAACTCAGAAAACTGAGGCAGATAAAACTTTTTTTCCACCTCGAGATTTAACTTCCAGGAAGGTTTAAAACGATAGTTAACCCTCAAAGAAGGTAAAAATTCTGTTGGCTCATTCTTAATGCCTTTTGCTCCTCCCTCTAAACTTACCGCTATATCTTTACCTGAAAATAAAGAGCTGTGTTTACCCCAGAGATAAATTTGGTCTTTCTGGCGATTATAATTTCCTTTAAGAGATTCCCAATCTCCAGTGATACCTAAACTTACAGGACTATCTCTCATTTGCATTTCTACCCGAGCACCAACAGTTGTATCTTCCCATTTTGTAGTAGCTCCAGTAGCTGGTTGATCTGATCCTTCTACTGTTTCTATCCATCCACTTAATTTAAAGATGTTTTTCTCTCTAAGCAATTCCCAGTTTGGTTGAAGAAAAACTTTAGTTTGCTTCCTTTCCTTATCAGAAAATTCCAATTTCTCCTGATATCCCTCTACTACTACCTCCCATTTGCTTTCTCCCGAACGTTTCCAGTTAATCCCCAGATTAAATCTGTCATCTTCCTTGGATAAGTTTTGAATCTTTTTTGTAGTTTCGTTTTCATGAATATTCCACAAAGGATAAGAATTTCTTTCCAGAGCTAACAGATAGTTAGTGGTATTTAGCTCTCTCCCGTAATTAAGCTTATAATTAAACTCACCATAGTTTCCCAGGGAAGAAGATAGGTGAAGGTAAGGAAGGGGTGATTTTTTAATTTGTTCTGAATGGGAAATTTTTTTTATTAAGGGTATCTCTAAGGGAGGCTGAATTATTCCTTTTCTCTCTTTTAACTTACGAAATGATTTTTCTTTGGAGGGCTCTATCTTTTTTCCCGGAGAAGATGGTTCAAAACTACTAACAGGGGGAGAGAAAGCTACCTCAAAAGGAGAAGAATAAACCTCTTTTTTAGAAGGGGTTAGCACTATTTTCAAGGGTTTTTTCTCTATCGGGTAAAAAGTTAAAGGAAAAGACTTTTGAGGTAAGAATACTACCTCAACCGGAGGTTGAATTAATTCCTTTCCCTCTCCAGATTTTTTAAAGAAAACTACCCTTTCTTTTTTAGGACTAATACTAACCTTTTCATAGCTAATGTAGCTTTGGGAAAAAACAGGTTTAGAAATAGAAGGAGGAGAAACCTCTTTTTTTACCCTAACAGGAGCTATCTTAATAGGTTTTACAGCTAAAGAGGAGAATACAAAGTTGTAGCGTACTTGGGGAAGCAAAATAATTTTTAAAGGCACTCTCTTTTTACTTTTTTCTCCTCTTAAGGACATATAAGAAAGTTTGGGTGGCCTGATAATTTCCAGGTAAGATCTATCTTTTCCCTTAATTATAACAGTGGGGAGTGGTGTAGGTAGAGGTTCCTCTTGAGCTAAAACAGTGGAGGAGAAAAAAATGAGAAAAACAGACAATAAAGTTAAAATTTTTTTCATTATTTGAGCTCCTCAAGTCTTTTTTCTACCTCTTTAATCCATTTTTCCTTTAGTGATTTGTCTTCAAGGATTTTTTGATAGGTATTTTTTGCCTCATTTTTCTTGCCCATAACCTCATAAGATTTGCCTGTTTGATGTTGCGCCTTGACTTTCCACTCTTCAAATTGAGGGTAGAGATGAACTACCCTCAGATATTCTACCACAGCCTTGTTGTATTTTTCTACAGCTTTTTCGTAGTCTTTTTCACCCGCAGCTTCATTAAACCAGCAGTCTCCTATTCGATATTGAGCTTCTACAGAAAGCTCGCCTTCCTCGCTAATTTTTGTCACCCAGGTATAGTTTTCTCTTGCTTTAGAGTAATTCCCTTGTTGAAAAAAGGAATTAGCTAACTTTAGACGAGCCTGAGGGACAAGATTACTTTCCGGATATTTATCAATAAATTTCTCAAGACCCTCACCCATCTTTTTCCATTCTTCCAAATTCTCCCAGCAAATTCCTATACTGTAAAGAGAGTTTAAAAGAATATCCTTTTCTTTGGAAATTTCAAGAGCTTCCTCATAAGAATTTTTAGCTTCTCTGTATTTTTTTTGTTTAAAGAGAGCCTCTCCTTGTCTATAGTGGACTTCACTTTTTAAAGGACTTAAGGGGAAAAGCTTAATAAATTGAGAGTAAGTGTTAGCTGTCTCAGAGTAACGCTTTTGCTGATAATAAGAGTAACCTGTCCAGTAGTAAGCTTGAGGAAGATAAGAGCTGGTAGGGAAATCGTTTATTAAGTTTTTTAACTCTACCACAACCTGGGACCAGTTGCTCTTTTTTATGTGGTGATTAGCTATTTTAAATTGAGCAGCATCGGCATCTGGAAAGTAAGAATACTCTTTTACTATTTTGTGGAAAGCATCTAAGGATTTTTCTTCCTGACCCAGACGTTGATGAGCTTCCCCAATCATAAATAAAGCTGGAGGAATTTTCCCACTCTCAGAGTATCTTTTGATAATCTCCTGTAAGGAATTTATGGCGTTGGGGTAATTTTTTTGATTATACCAGCAATTTCCAATGAGG
>JAUWJJ010000108.1 GCA_030607765.1 Candidatus Aerophobota bacterium | reverse complement strand
TCTAAATCCATAAAGTGAAAATTATCCCCTTCCTTATAAAGATACTGAGCTTTCTTGCTCCCAATAAAAGCATCTTTTATCTTTTCCTCAGGCTGGAATACTTCTCTTATACTCTGGGAAGTGTCCATATTTTTTAATTTTGTTCGTACAAACGCACATCCCCTCCCCCACATTACATGCGGAAATTCTGCCACAATGTAAATCGTTACATTTATATCAATTTTCGTTCCCTGACGAAGATTATTAGCAATTATCATTGAAAACTCCTTCCTCCTTCTTTAGTTACCAGAAACATTTCCTCCAATCTTACTCCTCCTTTTTTAGGAAGATATATACCGGGCTCTATGGTAATCACCATTCCTTCTTTTAAAATTGCTTCTGAGTTAGATGTAAGAAAAGGCTCTTCGTGAACCTGTAAACCCACTCCATGACCGGTTCCATGCAAAAAGGCCCCAGGGTATCCTCCCCCTTCTATTACTTTCTTAACACTCTCATTGATCTGAGAGCATTTAATACCTGGTTTTATTCTGCCTATTCCTTCCTTTTGAGCATCACTAACTAATTTCTTAATCTTAAACCACCTATCAGGAACATTCCCAAAGAAAAAAGTTGTAGTTAAATCAGCACAGTAACTTTTAACTTTTGCTCCTAAATCTAAAAGAACCAGCTCATTTTTCTTTAGTTCTCTTGCAGTGGGTCCTCCATGAGGAAAAGAAGTTCTTCCACCAAAGAGAACTATAGGGGGAAAGGAAATTCCATCAGATTTTTCTCCTATATAGTTTATAGCTTTGTTAAAGATTTGTTTTTCTGTTACTCCTACCCGAAGCTCACCTTTAATAAAATCTATAGCGGACTTGGTTACTCGCCAGGCATCTTTAATGAGATTTATCTCCCCTTTATCTTTAACAGCTCTGATCTTCTCTATTAAGCGAGGATAGGCAACCAATTCTCCCTCCCAGTTGTCCTTAAGTTTTTGATACTGATGATAGGAAAGATGAGAGGACTCAAAACCACATCTTTTAGATTTGGTTTTTCTTTTTAGTGCTTTTAAAGCTTCCTCAAAGGTGTGGGGATAAATTGCTATTTCCCACTCCTTCTCTTTTGATTTTACCTCTTCCCCGTAAAGGGGACTGGTGATAAGAAACTTCTTAGAAGGAGTTAAAAAAAGAGCTCCTTGTATCCAACAATCAATAAGGTAAAAAATGTTGTAAGGCTCGGTGACCAAAAAAGCATTTAGATTTTCTTCCCCTATCTTAACTAAAAGTTTGTTCAATCTATTCACTTTACTCTGCATATCTCCTTAATTCTGGATTTTTTAGGAGTTCATCCACCAGATCCTTTACCCTTCCAGCCGATTCCTTACTTAACACTAAGGTCCCCCCTCTTGAGTTTATAACAATCAAATTAGAAATCCCAATCACCTCCAGCATTTTATCTTCCCTATTTATCAAAATGCAGTTACTGGTTTCTCTTTCTTTAACCAATCCTTTAATAATATTCCCCATCTCATCTTTTGGAAACACTCTTTCCAGAGCTTTCCAATCACCTACATCATCCCAGGGAAAATCTCCCGGGATAACTACAGCTTTATCGGTTTTCTCCATTACTCCATAATCAATGGATATTTTAGGTAAAAGCTGATAAACCTTTTCTATTACTCTTTGCTCTCTACCAGTTCCTAATGCAGCTTCAATTTTCTTTAGTCCCTGAGATAAATCGGGAAGATACTTATCTATCTCCTTTAAAATAACACTGGGTTTCCAGGCAAATATTCCCGCGTTCCAGAGAAAGTTCCCTCCCTCAAAGAATTCTTTGGCTTTTTTCTGGGAAGGTTTTTCGGTGAATCTTTCTAATTTAAGGAGGGGAATTCCATCCATCTCTTCTATTTTCTCTCCCATTTGTAAGTACCCATAGCCGGTTTCCGGCCTGGTTGGTTTAATCCCGATAGTAACAAGAAAGTCTTTTTCTGCCTGTTTGGCAGCTGCCTCTACCACCCCCTTAAATTTTTTCTCATCGTTAATTAAATGATCGGAAGGTAGAACAAGTATAGGGAGATCCCCTCTTTTTTTCTTTATCCAGGTAGCAGCAAAACCAATGCAGGGAGCAGTATCTTTCCCCTCCGGTTCAGCAATAATATGAGGAGGATAAAAATCAGGCAATTGGGAAAAAATACCTTTTTTCAATTCCTCTCGGGTAACCAAATAGGTATTCTCTGAACCAAAAATATTGGAAGCTCTCCTGTAAGTCGCCTGAAGGAAACTTTCCTTATTTTGAAAAAATAAAAACTGTTTGGGATTATTCAGTGTACTTTCTGGCCATAGTCTTTTACCGAATCCTCCGGCCATAATTAAAGCAATATACATTTTTTTACACCTGAATGTAGTTAAGATAGTCTGGTAGTCCTGTAGTCAAGATAGTCTGGTAGTCAATAGTCAAAAACCTTAAATTCAAAGTCTGGTAATCAAGATAGTTCAAAATCAGTCAAGATAGTCGCCTTTGCAGGCCAAGAGTTAAAAGCAATTGGGAGGCTGAAGCCTCCCCTACCCAGCTAAATAGATACTGTCATTTCTTAAACTCTTATACTTTAATAATAGCAAAAAAGAATAGCTCTGTCAATTTTAGCTTTTCCATCTCTAAAAACATCAATAGCAAGAGGAGCGGTGCCATCCTGAGCTATAGCAAAATCTATTTTGGCAATTACTATATCACCAGTCCGATCATAAAATATTTTAACAGAATAGTAAAAATAAGCAAGATACCCCAGAGGGTCAGAAAAAAAATCATGACCCCCTTGACAAAAAAATTATTTGTATTATGATATAATTGAAAATCTTGAAATAAGATTAAAACAATTACTATATTGATAAAAAAATGCAAATTAGCTTTTACTATACTAAAAAAGATAAACACTTGATTGACAAGTTTAAACAGAAGGCAAGAAAAGAGAGAAAAAGCAAAAGTGCTGTGATACTCTCTATATTGGAAGAATACTTTGAAAGAGAAGATAAAGCTGTTAAGGGAAAAGGATAAAAGAGGCTTAGAAAAAATGTTAGTTTTAAATACTATATTTGAAGACACGCTGATTTTTAGAGAGAGGATGGGGAGAGCCCTGAGGGAGAAGATTGAGCCATCAATCAAAAAGCGATTTTCTGGTAATCATTAGCGTTTTAATCAAGTTAATTGAAATGAAGGACCCTTATACGGAAGGTCATTCAGAAGAGGTTAGTATGTGGTCTGAAATTATTGCCCAAAATTTAGGCCTACCTGAGAAGGAACAGAAGGAAATTAAGCTTGCGGCAAGGCTCCATGACCTTGGTAAGATCGGTATTCCCGGCCAAATACTAAACAAACCAGGCAAGTTAAACAAAGAGGAATATGCTGAAGTGAAAAAACATCCAGGCTTAGGAGCAGATCTACTTTTAAATATTGATGGGTTAAAAGAAGTTAGCAGGATAATAAGACATCACCAGGAATGGTATAATGGAAAAGGTTATCCTGATGGATTAGCGGGAGAGGGAATTCCCTTAGCCTCAAGAATTATCAGTGTAGCGGATGCCTATCAAGCTATGAGTTCAGATCGACCTTATCGTAGGGCTTTTTCTAAAGAAGAGGTAATAGCTGAGCTTAAAAGATATGCCAGTATCCAATTTGACCCAGAGATAGTAAGAATATTTATGGAAATATTAGCTGGAGACGGAGAATCATACAAGTCAAGCTTTTACATAATATCAAAAAGGCAAATCATTCGAAAAGATGGGTTTTTATTGAAACTTTCGTTGAACAAAGAGCAAAAGAGGCTTAGGAAAAATGAGATGTGAATGTGAAGGAAAGGTTCAAAGGAAAATCGTAAAAGTAAAATTAAATACCAGAGGATTAGGATAATCATTAAGGCAGAGACCAATATCTGTAAAGAGTGTGGAGAGCATTTTATAGCGATAAAGTGGTAAATAAAATTATAAAGATAGGACATCTGTGATAAAGTGCACTTACAAAGAGTGAGTAAGATTGCGAAAGTTTCTTTTAAGGCAAGTTAAATGCTAAAAAAATATCTTATTTTTACTTTGTTCTTGGGCTTAGTTTTGATAGGGATAGATAAGGTTTGGGCGGCTACTAATCTGGATGTTAGCGGAGATATTCTCTGGGTGGACCCCACTGTGGCTGAGCTTAACGATGGCTACAGTGTAAGAAGAGCCGTAGTTAGCATACTGGTGGACGCCGATACTGCCTGGTCAGTTAAACTGAGAGCTTATCCTGAAGATAACGCAGGTGAAGATAATGTGGTTTATTTTTACGATGATCTGGGAGGGAAAACCCAGATGCCTGTATCAGATCTTGCCTGGCGAAGCTTTATTATAGATGGGGGAGATACACAAGGAACCACCAGTTCCCACAGCAGTAGTCCCAGTGACTGGGAGGCATTTTTAGAGAGTGGTGGTACTACCCATGCTATAGCCTCGGGGACGGCGGCAGTAACCGATGCAGTAATTGGCCTTGACTACAGGATTGCTACTGACTGGCAGATTCCAGCCAGTAGTTACAATGTAACTTTAACCTATGAGCTTTTCACTAACGCTAGCCCAGCTGCAAGTGGTAAAAACAGCATTTCTTTAACCATTGATTCCTTTCAGATATTAACAGGGGGAGGTGTAGATATAATTCTACCCGATGCCACAGCCGCAGATCTTGATAGAGGATATCTCCTGGATTATGCAGCTACCTCCCTGGTGATTAAGAGTAACCAGAACTGGAAGGTAACCGTTTCAGCTTCGGGGGCTACCTCAGGAGAGGATGTCTTTTTCTGGAAAGAAGCAGCGACCTCTGATCTTGCGGTAACCATTATCTACTGGAGGCCTCATTTAGTGAGTGCAGATGAAGAGATGAGTCCTGCTCCTTCAGGGCCAAGCACCTGGGTTGATTTTAACGCTGATGGGTCCTCGCCCAGCAATGTTTCTGAGGGAGGTCCGGGAGAGTATGCCAAATTGGCTGTGGACTACAAAATTAATGTCAACTGGAGCACCTCTCCTGCTGATGAGCAAAGCTACTGGATTACCCTTATATACACTCTTGAGCCGAAATGATTTATATTGTTAGTTTACATAGATTTAAGGGAAAACCAAAGAGAAAGGTAAAGGGAGGTGAGAAGGAGATTAAAGAAAGGCAGGATCTATGAAGGAGGTGATTTG
>JAUWJJ010000024.1 GCA_030607765.1 Candidatus Aerophobota bacterium | reverse complement strand
TTTCAATTTACATTCCTTAAATTAAGAGTTCAAGGGTAGCCCTAAGATTTATCCTGCATAGTTTTACGCAGTCTGAAGGTTACAGTTACCTTCATAAACTATGGTAGTTATTTCCTTAGAAAAGTCAACCTATAGGCAAGATTCCTTCTCTTAAAAAGGCAAAAATTTATCCTTTTTACCCTATGTTAGTTTAAATCTTATCAAAACACTGATGTTTAAAGGTTTATAAAGAATGGATGAATTTTAGGTAGGTGGGCTAAAAATTGGCTTTGTCTTTTTATTTTTTAGCTGTAGCTCCTGGAAAAAGCTTGAGGTTTTCCTTCTATATTATTTTTTCATCTTGTATTTTATCGCGCCTTTTTATACCTAATAATTTTGTTGCTTTAACTTGAAGCATTTCTTCCTCTTTCCCCAACTTTTTCTATAGTTTTCATTAGTTTATTCACATCAAATGGTTTGTATATCACGGCGTAGGCACCTTTTTCTAAGGCTTCTTTTATCATACCCGCCACTGAATAGCCTGTCATCATAATTACTACTACCTCAGAGTCTATCCTTTTAATTTCTTCAAAAGTTTTTACTCCATCTATTCCTGGCATCTTTACATCCATAAAAATAATGTCAAAGGGTATCTCTCTTACTCTTTCTATGGCTTTGTACCCATCCTCGGCTTTGATTACATTGTAGCCTTTATCTTCTAAAATATCACTTAAGGTTTCCCGTATTCCTTCCTGATCATCGGCTATTAAAATATTCACCTCGTTGGGCATTTTATACCTTACCTCTCATAAGGAAGGCGAATGATAAAAGTACTTCCTTTCCCTAAGTTTGCTCTTTACCTGAATCTATTTTTAATAACTCAAGATTATGTTCTTTTTTAAAGATCAAGCTCTTGACTTCTTATTTATTAATAGAGCAATTTTTATGCCAACTTTACCAGATATATAAATAGACTATTCAGATTATTCCTGAATAGTCTATTTATAAGGTTTTGCGATTTTTTTAAGGAAAAATTATATTTTTTAAAAAGGCAAAAATTTATCCTTTTTTATCATATGTTAGTTTAATTCTTATCAAAACACTGATATTTAAGGGTTTATAAAGAATGGATAAATTTTAGCTAGGTGGGCTAAAAATTGGCTTTATCTTTCAGAACTCTCCGCTAAGATAAATTATTTTTTTCATTAAAATTTCAGGGTGTACTGAGCTCCGAAAACATAATCACCACCACAATCTGCCACCACAAGTGTTTTGTATTTACCGCTGGGAACATCACTTAAATCAATCCTTTGCCGAATGGAAGTGCCTGGATAGATGCGCATCCTTGTGCCTTCAAACTTACCAATATAACGACCCTCCTCATTGTAAAGTTCTAACCAAACCTCGGGTCTTAACCAGCGTTCTCCAATGTTTTCCACATCTATTTGCAAAAATCTACCTCCACCCTCTTTTGCCAAAAGCTTTGTTCCTATGAATTTGAGCTTACGAGTGCCTGTATTATCAACTTGGGTAACTATCTGAACACCGTATCGAGTAACCTGCATGATGCCCATCTGGATTTTATCCTTTTCTGGTTTCAGCATTGCTTCGGGATCACCTTTTCCAAGAATTTCAACCATAAGCATAGACCAATAAGTTCCCACCAGGGGTTTATCATTGGGGACCTCTATGGTATAGTTCACTGTGGATATCTGCCTAGGCGGGATTGTCAATCGATGTGGGCTAAAAGTTATCCAATTGGCATTGGAACGTTCAATCTTGCCCGGTTCATCATATTTGTTGGTTCCGTCACAGAAGAACAGGTAGTCAGTCTGATAGATTCTAACCTCCTGGGGCTCATCACCATGATTGTTAAGGAGGATAGTGCCCTGGTAAGTCTCACCAATTTGCGCTTTTTTCTCGTAGCTCAGCCCTCCTATTAATGTTACCCCAGCCTTGCTTTCAGTAGCTAATAATACCACCAAAGACACTAAGATGAAAAAAAGAGGAACGATTAGATATGGCACTGGTTTAGCTTTTCCTCGCATTTTATACCTCCATTGAATTTTAATTATATCTCAGTTACTGTATAGATTACTGTTGTTATATAACTATTGGGTGGAACTGTTAGCGAGACCCCACTTAGTTTTAGCTGGACATTTATTCCGCTTTGCCTCTTTTCACCGCCAAAAAAATACGTATCAACATCTGTTACTTCTTGATAAGTAGTCCCCCCGGAGATACCACTACCACCCGAGGTTCTTTTAACATAAAGGTGAAAGTTGCTGGGCCAATTGGTGTCTTCTTTGTGAATATCAATCCTCCAATCCTTTCCAGTTTGAGTAATATCTATTGTAATTGCATCCTCATTGCTTTCATAAATACTTTTTAGCTCACTTCCTGCCCCAGAGACTAAATCATTTGCCGTAATACTTAAGTCCCAACTTCCCGTAATGATGACATTTATACTAGTAGCTTTTTGGCTTGAGATAGCGATAAACCCAATTAACAAAATCAAAACAGCAATTTTAGCTACTCTTTTCAATTTACATTCCTTAAATTAAGAGTTTGAGGGTAGCCGCAGGATTTATCCTGCATAATTTTACCCGGTCTGAAGGTTGTGGCTATCTCTATAAGCTATAATAGTTATTTTTTTGGAAAAGTCAACTTTCAGGAAAAAATAAGGATATCAATGATTTAATGCAGATCTCTAAGTCTACTTGATTTGGCGAATCTTGCGACTTGCACTACAATAACAAAGAGACTTTTCTTGAAGCTGGGGTAGGTAGGATTTCTTTTCTTAAAGAGAAGCCCCCATCCATTTAAAAATGAACAGAGGTAATTGATTTTCCTAATCTAAATTGAGATTCTGAAAACCTAATTATCACTCAAGATTAAGTGTTATTGTGCAACAACAGTGTAGGTAACCGTGTGTGTATCGGTTCCTACTCCTTGAGTTAGAGTAGCTGAGGCAGTGTATTTCAGGTTACAACTGCCACTTGTCTTCCCTACATTAAGAATGAAACTTGTAGCAGACATACCATCTGTGAGGGTTACCTCACCAGCAGCATCGCCTATAGTTAAATTTATGGCAAGAACTTTAAGGGTGAATTTCTGGTTTAAGCAGGTAGTGGTTACCGTGATCTTCTTGTTTGTTCCCTGACCCATAATGGTCCAAAGAAGGTAGCCCGTTTGGTCTATTGCCGGATCTGGATACTCTCCAGGAGTAGCGGTATTGATAGTTAGGTCAATTTGCGCATCGCTAACATCAATCCCCGAGACCTCTTGCACGTTAACCGTTCCACTGTGGCTATCGTTATCTGCCACCGCGGTTCCTGCAAAACCGAGGATCAGAGCTGCTACTATTAGAGTTATCAGAAACCTGTTCATTTTTCTCATTTTATCCCTTTAAAGTTCCCATAAATAAAAAGGTTTAACGGGTAGGTTCTACTGAATTGACCTACCCCTATTATCCCTAATGCCAATATATTAGGTTAGGTGTTAAACACTATCAGTAATGGTGTAAGTGATAGTATGTACATCGCTTCCTGTTCCCTGGGCTGCGGTAGCTGAAGCAGTATACGTAATATTACAACCACCAATTTCTGTTGCTATACCAGCAACGAAATCATGAACACTAGCATTGCTAAAAGTTACCTCTGAGGCCGCACTACCACCTCCTGAAACACCTGTAGCCAGAGCTTTAAGGGTGAATGTTGGAGAAGCAAGGTTGCTCTGCACTGTAATCTTCTTGCTAGCCTCGTTTGTAGTCCAAACAAGACCACAGGTAGTACTGTCTGACACTGCAGCGGGCTCCTCTCCTGCAGCAGCTGCATTGATGGTTAGAGTAAGATTACCACCGCTAACATCAATCTCATTAATAGCCGATACTGTAACCGTTACACTGTGGCTATCAGTGTTTGCTGCCATTGCTACTCCTGCTAATCCGAAAACTAAACCTATCATTACCAAACCTAGTATTAACTTTTTCATTTCTTTTTCTCCTTACTATTTTTTTGTTTTTTTGTTTAAAATAAGATTACCTCATTTAATTTTTTTTAAAAACTTTCGTACCTCATTTCACCTCCTTCAATCTTATTTTTTAGTTTTTTTTATCAAAGATCTGATTTTGTTACTAATTTTAATAGAGCAATTTTTATGCCAACCTTACAGATATAAATATAAATCCTTTAGATTGCTTTTAAATAGCTTATTTATAAAGCTTCATATTTTTTATCAGAGAAGATTATATTTTTTAAAAAGGCAAAAATTTATCCTTTTTTTACCATATATTAGTTTAAATCTTATCAAAACACTGATATTTAAAGGTTTATAAAGAATGGATAATTTTTAGGTAGGTAGGCTAAAAATTGGCCTTATTTTCTTATTTTTTATCTGCAGATTTAGAAATAGCTTGAGGTTTTCCTTCTAAGTTATATTTTTTCATCTTGTATTTTATTGCCCTGTAATTTATATCCAATAATTTCGCTGCTTTAACTTGAATCCATCCTGTTTTCTCTAAAGCATCAGTTATTAACCTTTTTTCAAAATCAGCTACTTGTTTCTCTAATGAGACCTTACCAATGGGAACCTCCTTCGCTGATACAAAAGTCCCTTCTCGTATTCTTAAAGGAAGGTCCTCAACGAGGATGGGATCAGCCTTCCCTAAAATAACTGCACCTTGGATTACATTTTCTAATTCTCTTACATTACCCGGCCAATCATACCTCATCAATAAATCCATAGTTTCAGGAGGAACATATTTTTTCCTCCTGTTAGACTCTGATTTAAATTTAAAAAGAAAGTGTTTTACCAATAGAGGAATATCACCCTGACGTTCTCTTAAAGGAGGAAGATGGATAGATATTACATTTAATCTATGGTAAAGATCTTGCCTAAAAAGGCCCTTTTTTACCATCTTTTCTAAATCAGCATTGGTGGAGGCAATAACCCTTACATCGATTTGAATGGATTTAGTTCCTCCTACTCTTTCAAATTTTCTTTCCTGTAGAACTCTTAATAGTTTAGCTTGGGTAACCAAATTTACATTTCCAATCTCATCTAAGAATATAGTTCCTTCTGGTGTAGCTAATTCAAACTTACCCTGTTTTTGACCAACAGCTCCAGTGAAAGAGCCCTTCTCATATCCAAATAGTTCGCTTTCCAACAGATCTTGTGGTAAACTGGCGCAATCTATAGGTACAAATGGCTTATCTTTGAAGCGGCTGTTAAAATGAATAGCCCGAGCCACAAGTTCTTTACCTGTTCCTGTTTCTCCTCGTATTAAAACAGTAGCTTTATTATCTACCATTTTTCCTATTGTTTTATAAACTTCGTACATCTTAGGATTTTTACCTACAATATTCTCTAATTTATATTCTTTCTCCAGTTCTGATGTCAGATAACTTAGTTCCTTAGTTGATATTTGTGCTTCTAAAGCTCTTTTGATAAGTATTTTCATCTTGTCTAAATCAAAGGGCTTATTTAGATAATCATAAGCTCCCAGTCTCATAACTTGAATTACAGTATCCATTGATCCATGAGCTGTTATCATAATTATAGATATATCTTTATCGGTTTTTTTTATTCTACGCAAAATCTCTATCCCATTTATATCGGGCATTTTTATGTCCAGTAATATTACTTGAGGTTTTTCCTCTGCTGTTTGAGCTATTGCTTCTTTCCCATTATTGGCAGTTAAGATTTTATATCCTTCATCTTCTAATACATCAGAAAGAGTCTCTAATGCTTCTGGATCATCATCAACGATCAGGATTTTAGCCTGAGACATTTTCTCCTCTTTTCCTAATTTCTTCTATAATTTTCATTAGCTTATCCAGATCAAATGGTTTGTATATCACGGCCTAGGCGCCTTTTTCTAAGGCTTCTCGTATTTCTTTCTGATCATCAACTATTAAAATATTCACCTCATTGAGCATTCTATGCCTTGCCTCTCAAAGGAAGATGAATGATAAAAGTGCTTCCTTCCCCTAATTTGCTCTTTACCTGAATGGTGCCGTTATGTCTTTCTATGATTGTTTGAGTAACCGATAGTCCCAGACCGATACCTTTAGATTTGGTAGTGAAGAAGGGATTGGATAGTTTATTTAAATTTTCCTTGCTGATTCCACAACCAGTATCGGTAAATTTTACCTCTATGAAATGAGCTTTTTCCTTAGTCTCAATCTTTAACTCTCCCCCTTCAGGCATAGACTGAAAGGCATTCAAGATTATATTGGTGAATACCTGACGAATTTGATTTGCATCTACTAATACCTGAGGTAAAGAAGGACTTAGTCTTTTGATTAGCTTAACATTTTCCGGTAATTCTGTGATCAGTAGAGCGTTTTCTATGATTTTATTCAAATGGATTGGCTCTACTGAGGGCTTTCTTGTTTGAGAAAAACCTAAAAGATCAGATATAATCTTATCAGAGCTATTTATCTCTTTTTCCATAATCCTGAGGTGCTTTTGTACTTTAGGATTATCTTGTTCCACTTTACTCTTGACATAGTAAACCGCTGTTTTAATCACTCCCAGAGGATTTCGCAGCTCATGTGCTATACCTGATGCTAATTGTCCTATGGCAGCTAACCTCTCCCGGCGAACTAATTGCTCTTGAGCCTCCAGTAAATCCTTAGTCTTCTGTTTTAGAGTTTCATTTACCCTTTTGAACGCCTCATTAATTGTCTTAAGTTTTTTGGTTCTTTCGGATACTCGTTGCTCTAAATGCTCAGTATACTCTTTCAGTTCATTCTCCAACTTCTTTCTTTCCGTGATATCTCTAAGAATATTCGCAAAATATCCCTTTTCAGGACAAAAAGATAAAATTTCATACCACCTTTCAGACTTTGGATAGTAGGTAGTGAAATATTCTGATTTACCAGTTTGAGCAACTTTAGCATACCTTTCTATATAGGGTATATCACCTCCATAAACCTCACTCGCCTTTTTACCTTTTATATCTTTTTTCTTCCAGGATAGAATTTTTTCAGCGGCACTATTCATCTTCTTTAAAGTGTAATCAACAGGATTACCATTTTCATCCATAATCAATTTGTGTATTATGAGCCCATCCATCATATTTTCAAATAGACTTCGGTATCTTTCCTCACTTTCCCACAGCGCCTTTTCATCCTTCTTATGCTCAGTGATATCTCGGGCTATAAGAACAAATCCGAGAATTCTACCCCCATAGCTTTTTCTATGAATAGGGGAAAGGCTAAATCTAATAGGTATTTTCCTACCATCTCTGGCTAAAAGGTAAGAGCTTCCACCTCTAATATAGGTTTTTCCTTTTAAGATCTCATCTTTCATCTGAAAAAACTTTTCTTGTTCAGGAAAGATCATTTTAGCAGGATTTTTGAGTATATCTACCTGTTCATAGCCCAGGGTGTTTTCTACAGATTTGTTTACAAAACTTATCCTATCTTCTATATCTATGCCAATAATGATACTAATGATAGAGTCAAAGATTGCCCCAGAAGCTATTTTAGGTTCTAAAACTAAGAAGCTGTACTTTTTTATGGTAAAAGCAGTGATGGCAATAAAAGTTAGAATTAGAATATAGCCAAAAGGATAAGCATGGTTCCCCAAAGTAAGTAACCAGTCAGAGCTTGCAATAGAAGCAAGTAGCAGACCAACAAAGAATATTTTTATCTGCTTTCTTTTTAAATCATCAGTAATACTTTTAAGGCTGGAAATGAGAAGGTAGAGACTGTATATTATTAATATCAAAAAATATAAAATATAAGAAATGCCTAGACTGCCATATTCAGGATAATACCCCCAGTGCGTAAGCTGAATACTAAAGGAAGAAGTAATGTTAGCTAATATGTAAAAAACAATGGAAATCAAATAAGCTAAAAATACTCTTTTTTTATGTTTTGGAAATTGATTTATAAGTGAGATAACCAAAAAATATACACTGGGGGCAATTAAAGCTACGCCCAGAAATGAATATCTATTGTGCCAGAGTAAAGCTAATTCACTACTCTTACTACTCTCACACATTGCCATTCCAGAGAGCCACAGGAATACCATAGAGGTTGCTAAGAAAAGAGACCAATTTTCTATTCTTTTTCGGCCTTGAAAAAGAATGTAAATGCCCAAAACCAATATGACAAAGGATGAGCATAATGTTGAAATTGACAGTTGGTTAAATTGATAGTTTATCATAGTTAAACCTGGATTAAGCAATCTATTCTTATTAAGTTGTTTGCTGAGGTTACTTCACAATGGTAATCAGCAATCCCTGAGAGGTAATATATAATGAGTGATATGTGATGGAGTAAAAAGCCTCTTTGCTCAGCTTGTTTGTTTTCCCTAATTATAAGTGGTTTTTTTGAAAAGTCAAAGGTATGTCATTGTTCTTTTGCTTGATGGTGGTATCTTTAACTCTTTTCTATATTCTGCCACAGTTCGTCGAGAGAGAATAATATGGTAATTTTGGTATAGTTGAATTTTAATTGATTCATCGGCATAAGGATGTTGAAGGACACTGTTTTGAAGCAGATTCTTCTCTTCCTCTATTAAATTTTTAACCCAGCGTTTGGTAATTTCTTTCCTGGAGGGGAAGAAAAATTTAAGGGGCTTTTCATCACCCTCGGGGGTAAGGATGCTCTTATTAGACATAACTCTGGTGATAGAACTTGGATGCACTCCTATTTTATTAGCCAACTCTCGTTGAGTTAAAGGTTTAAGATGGTTAATATCTCCTGACCAAAGGTAATTATCCTGTTTCTCTTTTATGTAGTGAACTATTTGGTAAATAGTGGTAGTCCTTCGATTGATCAGATCTAACATTCTAAGCATTTTAGGGATTCGGTCGATTTTTTCTTGAGAAATTTCTTTTTCTTTGTATAATCGTTCAAACCAGTTATAATTAATGTGGTATCTCCCTTTAACCAGGTAATCTTCCTCAGAATAAGGATAGATTACTAACTTATCTTTTTCTTTCTTGATAGTGGCTATTCTGAAAGTTCTCCTGGTTGAAAATGGGCTATTTTCATCTATGGAAGAGTCTTGAGCACCACTTACAATCTTTCCTAATTCAAATTTATTTAAAAACGCCCCATAAATTTCCCCTTCCTCTTTAGTTAACTCGCATTTCTCTGTTATC
>JAUWJJ010000143.1 GCA_030607765.1 Candidatus Aerophobota bacterium | reverse complement strand
TGTTACTCCTTTTAGAAAAGGGGAGGTGGATGAGGGTAAGTTTAGAGAACTTATTCAATTCCAACTGGAAAAGGGAACAGATGGAATAGTTCCCTGTGGAACAACTGGAGAGTCTCCTACCTTATCTCATAAGGAACACAAGCGACTCATTCAAATAACAGTGGAAGAAGTTAAAAACCGGGTTCCTGTAATTGCAGGAACAGGTTCCAATTCTACTCAAGAGGCAGAGGAATTAACTCAATATGCCAGGAAGGTTGGTGCAGATGGAGCCCTAATTATAACTCCCTATTACAACAAACCAACCCCCAAAGGCCTGAAGGTTCATTACCAAAGATTAGAAAAAATTGGGCTTTCCCTAATTATCTACAATGTTCCCTCTCGGACAGGAATAAACATACCTCCCTCTGTTGTAGGAGAACTATCCCACCTGAAAAATATAGTGGGAATAAAAGAAGCCAGTGGGGATATGGATCAGGTTTCCAGTATCTTTTCTTCCTGCGAATCTAATTTTGCTATTCTTTCTGGGAATGACTCTCACACCCTGCCTATTTTATCTCTGGGAGGAGTGGGAGTAATCTCGGTTATGGCTAATATTCTACCTCGAGAAATGAAAGATCTGGTAGGGTCATGGCTTGAAGGAAACTGTGAAAAAGCAAGAGGACTTCATTACAAGCTCTATCCTCTGTGTAAAGCAATATTTATTGAAACAAATCCCATACCCATAAAGACAGCTATGGCTAAACTAAAAATGATTGAAAAGGAATGGAGACATCCTTTGGTAGAAATGAAAAGAGAAAACGAGGAAAAACTGGAAAAAGCTCTCTCACAGTATGGATTAATTAGTAATTAGTAAATAGTGAAAAGTAAGAAGTAATATGTAATATGTGAAGGATAATGGGTGACGGGTGATGTGTAATATGTAATGTGTAAAAACCTTATCACTCATTACGAGAAAAGAGGCAATTGTTCTAAAACATCGTTTACTCAGGAGCAAAAATAAAAATGCTGAATCCGGGTTTAACTTAATGAAGAGTTTATATCTTGATTCTTCCATTCCTTCAGCTTACTATGAGAAAGCTCAATTTGATAGACTTGAAATTACCCAAAAATGGTGGGAAAAAAATATTCATTACTACAAAGTATTTACATCTGAGCTTGCTCAGGAAGAAATAGAGGCTTTAAAGCAGGAGAAAAAACGAGAACTCATCCTTTCTTTAATCAGTAATTTTCCTAAATTAAAGATAACTGATAATATCCGCAAGGTAGCCCGGGAATATGTTGAGGAAAACATTATCTCAGCACAAGATTTTAACGATGCCCTGCACTTAGCTACAGCTTCTATTTATGGAATCCAAATTTTTTTAAGCTGGGATTTTGCTCATATAGTAAACAGGGAAGTGGAAAGAAAACTTAGAGCTTTTAATTTAATCAGTGGTTTTCCTTGCATTCATATAACTACTCCAGCTAAATCGATAAAGGAAAGCTCGCCAAGTTGTGAGTGTCTCCTACGACAAACTTCTTTTGACGAAGAGTTGAGTTGGAAAGAAATGACAAAAAATAAAAATTTGTTATAATAAATAGCATTAGGTGCAGAGGGTTGGTAGTTTCAATTCTCCGCATCATTTTAATTTAATAGCATATACGAGGTGAAAAAAATGACATTAATTTACATTGGGCTTGGCTCTAATAAGGGAAGAAGAATTAAAAATATAGAAGAGGCTCTGAGTAAACTAAAAAAAGAAATTGATATCCAAAAAGTGAGTTCCTTTTATCTTGCTGAACCGGTGGAAACAAAAGGAGGATGGTTCGTAAATTGTGTAGCTGAAGGACAAACCAATAAACTTGCCCAAGAACTTTTAACTTACCTGCTCCAGATAGAGAAAGAGATGGGTAGAGTTAGAGAAAAAGAGGGGGGAAGAAGATCAATTGATCTGGATATTTTGTTTTACGGAGAAGAAATAATTCAGGAAAAAGACCTTATTATCCCCCATCCCCATTTGCATCAGCGACGTTTTATTTTAACTCCTCTGGCAGAGATAAATCCTGAATTAAACCACTTCCTTTTAAACAAAACTGTTGATGAGCTCCTAAAAGAACTTGAGGATCCTTATCAGGTAGAGAAAATTAAAGAAATCAATGCTGGTAGTTAAAACCAAAAAACTTAGTAAAATTTATCGGGGATATAGGGGATTCTTAAAAAAAAGAGAAACCTTAGCCTTGAAAGATTTGGATTTAGAGGTAGAAAGAGGTGAGGTTTTTGGACTTTTAGGGTTGAATGGAGCTGGCAAAACTACTGTTCTTAAAATACTGTTGGGATTTACTACTCCAAGTTGGGGAGAATTTGAACTTTTGGGAGAAAAAGGTATAAATAATCGTGTAAAGAAAAAAATAGGATTTTTACCTGAAGGCCCTAATCTTTACGATTTTCTTAGTGCAGAAGAGTTTCTGGATTTTTGCGGGAAACTTTTTAATCTTTCGCCTAAGGAAAGAAAAACAAAAACAGAACTGCTGCTGGAACTTTTATCCTTAACTTCAGCTAAGAAAATTCCTGTAAAAGAATTTTCTAAAGGAATGATTCAACGCCTGGGTATCGCTTCCTCTTTAATAAACGATCCAGAACTTATCTTTTTTGATGAACCCTTAGGTGGCCTGGACCCTCTGGGAAGGAAAGTGGTAAAGGATATTATTTTAACTCTTAAAGAAAAAAAGAAGACCGTGTTTTTCTCTTCCCACATTTTAGCTGAGGCAGAAAAGATATGCGATAGAATTGGTATCCTTCATAAAGGGAAGCTTATATCTTCCAAGAATATGGAAGAAATTACCGATGAAGGAGTTTCTCTGGAAGACTTTTTCCTTCAAGCAATAAAGACACATCAAGGAGAAACTTCCTGAAACCCTCTAGAAGGGAAACTTTCAACTAAATAAAAGGGATTAAATTGAAGAGCATGACAGGTTACGGAGAAAAAAGAATCCAGAAAGAGAAAGTAGAAATCTTTCTCCAAATAAAAACTCTTAACCATAGATTTCTGCAAATAAAACTAACTTGCTCTGAAGCTATTCCCTATAAATGGGAAAAGAAAATAGAGAGCCTTATTAAAGATAAAATTAAAAGGGGGCGGGTAGAGGTAAGTTTAAAAATAAACAGAAAAAGAGCTCCCTTTTTCCAAATTAAACCGAATCTTGAGCTTGCTTCTGAATACTATGAAACCTTAACTTATCTATCTAAAAACCTAAAATTAAAGGAACCTGTAAATCTGTCCCATCTCTTGAATTTTCCCGGGGTAGTAGAGGCGCAGGAAACCGAGAAGAAAGAAATAGAAAAGTTGATTGAGCAAGCTATAAGGGGAAGTTTAAAAAAATTATTAGAGGGAAGGGGAAAAGAGGGAAGAGAACATCGAAAAAGTATTCTGGGATGTATAGAAAAAATTGAAAATAGAATTCTAGAAATCGAAAAAGAGGCTCCTTTATCTCAAAATCTATATCGGGAAAAAATAAAGGAAGAGCTACTGCAAACCTTAAAAGAAAAGATAAACTTAACCACAGCTAACCAGGTAGCTTTATTAGTTACCAGAGGAGATATTAGGGAAGAGTTGGTTCGTTTTTTCTCCCATTTAGATCAACTCAAAAAAACCCTGCAAGAAAAAGAACCGATAGGGAAAAAGATAAACTTCATCCTGCAGGAACTCAACAGAGAAATTAATACAATGGGAGCAAAATCTAACTCTTTTTTAATCTCTCAGTGGGTAGTTGAAATTAAGGATAGCTTAGAGATGATTAGGGAGCAAGCTTACAATTTAGAATGAACCCCGTTAGTTAGTAAACATCTAACAGGGTAAAAAGAGGACTAAAAGTTGTTAGAAAAGAAAAGAGGATTAATTCTTGTTATTTCGGCTCCTGCTGGTGCAGGTAAAACCACTCTTTGCAAAAGACTCCTTCAAGTTTCTCCTTCCTTTACCTATTCGGTATCTTTTACCACTCGTCCTCCTCGAAAAAATGAAATTGAGGGTGTAGATTACTACTTTGTTTCCCGGGAAGAATTTGAAAAAATGATAGAGGAAGAAGCTTTCCTGGAGTGGGCAGGAGTTCACGGGCAACTTTATGGTACCTCAGTAAAGCTTCTGGATAGAGCCATAGAAGGAGAAAAAGATGTGGTTCTGGAAGTAGATGTAAAGGGAGGTAAAGAAATTAAGAAAAAATACCCAGAGGCTATTTTAATATTTGTTGTCCCCCCTTCCTGGGAAGAGTTGAGAGAAAGACTAAAAGGCAGAGCTACTGAGGATGCTGAAAAGATAAAACAAAGACTAATTCGAGCAAAAAAGGAAGTAAAATTTTTCCGTTTTTACGATTATTTTATAATTAACGACGGTATAAACAAGGCCCTGCAAGACCTATTAGCTATAATTAACGCAGAAC
>JAUWJJ010000232.1 GCA_030607765.1 Candidatus Aerophobota bacterium | reverse complement strand
GTCCCTGAGGATGCTATTCAAAATGGATGTGTTAATCGCATCCCTAAAAATTTATCTTTTGAAGAAGCATCTTTAGCTGAACCCTTAGCCTGTGCCATTAATGGTCAAGAGCTTTCCAAAATTAGCTTAGGAGATACAGTAGCTATAATAGGAGCGGGACCTCTTGGGTGTATCCATATTCAGTTAGCCAGGGTAAAAGGAGCTTCTAAAATTATCCTCGTAGAGATTTCTGAAAAAAGAATAGAACTTATTCAAAAAATCGCTCCCATAGAAGTAGTAATTAATCCTTCCCGGGAAGATGTAGTAAAAAGAATTAAAGAAGAAACAGGGGGAAGGGGGGTAAATAAAGTAATCGTAGCTTGTTCCAATAGAAAAGCACAAGAACAAGCTCTTCTCATCGTAAGCCCCAGGGGAATAGTAAACTTTTTTGGAGGATTACCTGAGGATGAACCTTTTATAGAATTTAATAGTAACCTTGTTCACTATGGGGAGTTTTATGTAGTGGGAACGCATGGTTCTGCTCCTTATCATAATGAACTTGCCTTAAATTTAATTTCTCAAAAAAGAATAAAAGTAAAAGAACTTATCACTCAGCGATTGCCTTTGGAGAAACTGAAAGAAGGAATTCATCTTGCTGAAACTCAGGAGAGTCTAAAAGTATTAATCGAACCCTAATAAACACATTACCAGAAACTTTATAAAAAATCACAGGAAAAAGGGTGGGTGGTAGCCGCAACCTTCAGGTTGCGCTTTTACGCAGGCTAAAGCCTGCGGCTACCAAGTTATAAGAAAATATTTTGATAATGCTGATAAAATTCCAGGAGTATGAATATGGGTAAAGTAGTAATCATTATGGGGTCAAAAAACGATAGAGAACATTGTCAACGCATCAGTAAAGTTTTAGAAAAATTCGGTGTAAAGTATGTCCTAAGAGTAGCCTCAGCCCATAAAGTGCCGCTTAAAGTACTGGAAATTATAAAAGAATATGAAGATGAGAATACAGTATTTATTACCGTGGCAGGAAGAAGCAATGCTTTAAGTGGTTTTGTAGATGCAAATACTCCAAAGCCCGTTATCAGTTGTCCACCTTATGACGATAAATTTTCGGGTATAGATATATTCTCAAGCCTCAGGATGCCCTCGGGAGTGTACCCAATGGTGGTATTAGAACCAGAAAATGCTGCCCTTGCCTCTTTGAAAATCCTGGCTTTTTCAGATAAGGAATTACAGAAAAAAATAAAGGACTATCAAGAGGGAAAGAAAAAAGAAATAGAAAAAGATGACAGAGAGGTTCATCTCTTTTGAAGGAAAAAATAATGAAGAAAATTGCTGTCCTAACCAGTGGAGGAGATTCTCCGGGAATGAATCCTTGTATCCGAGCTGTGGTAAGAAAAGCTATCTGGGAAAATTTGCAGGTGGTGGGTATAAAAAGGGGTTTTTCTGGATTAATAGAGGGAGATTTTTTTAATTTGAAAGCTTCTTCGGTAAGTGGAATTATTCATCAGGGAGGAACGATACTGAAAACTGCCAGATCATCTTTCTTTAAAACCGAAGAAGGACAAATGAGGGCACTTGAGAATCTTAAAAAATCCAATATAGACGGACTAATAGTTATAGGAGGAGACGGGTCATTACGAGGAGCTTATGCTCTCCATAAAAAAAATTTTCCTACCATAGGGATTCCTGCTTCTATTGATAATGATGTCCCCGGAAGTGATTTTAGTATTGGTTTTTTTACGGCAGTAAATACAGCTTTAGAAGCTATAGACAAAATCAGAGATACAGCAACTTCTCACGAAAGACTATTCATTATTGAGGTGATGGGAAGAACTTCAGGGTTTATTGCTCTCTGGTCAGGATTAGCCGGAGGAGTTGAGGATATTCTTATCCCGGAGAAACCCCTAAATTTAGAAAAAGTCTGCCAAAGATTAGAAGAAGGGAGAATGCGGGGAAAAACGAGTAGTATTATAGTAGTGGCAGAAGGGGGTAAAGCTGGAGGAGCTTTTCAGATAGGAAAAAAGATAAAAAAAAGAGTTAATTATGAAATACGGGTAGTGGTTCTTGGTTATCTGCAGCGAGTTGGTTCGCCTGTAGCCTTAGATAGGGTAATAGCTAGTAAATTAGGAGTAGCGGCGGTAGATGCTCTTATTAAGGGAGAAAAAGGAAAAATAGTAGGATTATCTTGTAATAAAGTTCAAATATCTCCCATTGAACTAGTCTGGCAAGAAAAGGAAAAAATAGACCTTACCCTTTATGACTTAAACCAAATTTTAGCTACATAAAGTTAATATTTCGGGATCATTATCGGTTACGGCAATGGTATGCTCAAAATGAGCCGAAAGGCGGCGATCTTTAGTTGCAACTGTCCAGACATTTTCTAAAACTTCCACTTCAAAACTTCCCATATTAACCATTGGCTCAATGGCCAAACCCATCCCCTTTTCCAGGCGAGAACCGCGGTGAGGCTTCCACAAATTAGGTATATATGGCTCTTCAGGGCGTTCTCTTCCTTCACCATGACCGGCACGCTCCCTG
>JAUWJJ010000004.1 GCA_030607765.1 Candidatus Aerophobota bacterium | reverse complement strand
CCCATTGCAGTTTCTGGATTTCCACCTATTGCTATTGTCATCTTCTTCATTTCTCTCAATATTCGGAGAAATAAGACGGCTTTAGCGTTACTAGCTCTCCCTATGTCACGCTTTTCCGTAAGTCCCTCAAGCCAGCCCAGAGCGATAGAATAAACATTTTTCAAAGCCGAGCAAATCTCAAGACCTTTTATATCGTCCGAAACTTCTATTCGGTAATACGAAGTTTGGAAAATTTTTTTAGCAGCTTTAGCTGCATTAACATTTTTGGAATCATAAACTACCGCAGTCATAGATTTATTTGCTAATTCCTTAGCAATAGAAGGACCCCCCACAGAGACAATAGGAACCGCTTCTCTAATTTCTTTGGGTAGTTCGTTCCTCAATCCTTCCTCCACCATTAAAATTTCACCGGCCTTCACTAATAGCCCTTTGGCAATTATTATTAATATCATATTTTCTTTTAATAGGGGGACAATTTCCTTAGCTATTGGTAATACGCCTTCTGAATTGACACCAATTACAACTATTTTACTGTCCTTTAAAGCCTCTTCTAGCTTATCTGGAGGAAAAATTTTTACTTTCGTTGGTAATTTAGTGCTTATCCTGGGATGTGCTTCTTCTTTAAATAGAGCATTTAAAATTTTTTTATCATACTTTGTCCCCCAAAGATTTACTTCATTTCCGTTATCACACAGGGGGACGGTTAATGCACTTCCCATAGCTCCTGCTCCAAGAATCGTGACTCTCATTTTAAATTGTCTCCTTTTTGAGGCAAAATAAGGTTTTTTAACCTCTGTATTAAGAACAGATTATGAAATATTGCAAATACAAACGAGGGCAGTAGCTGAGGAAAATTCCAACTACTGCCCTCCTATACCTACTTCCCTTCCACACATTCCCTTATTTAATCAAATTATCCGCCACCTACAAAAGGATAATACTTCATATAGTTTGGTTTCTTTGCTCCCGCTTGCCAGCCTTCGACTAACCCATCATAGGAAACTGTCTTTGGCTCTGGCCTGGGTCTCTCAGGTTTTGGCGAACCAGGTTGACTTAACCAGTACTCTCGAGATTTTATCGGATTAAGTTTAGGAGAGTACTTAGCTAAGCGGAGCTTACCCATTAATTTATCCTGTATTTCTGCAAGATCATTCAAAGCTTGCTCTGGGGTCTTCTCACCAGTAACAGCAAGTGCTATCTGCTTCCACCACTGTTCCGCAAGTAAGGGATAATCTGGAACATTACAACCTGTATCAGTCCATTTATACTCTACAGGTGATTTATAAAAGGTAATTAAACCTCCTAACTCTCCTTCGCGTTCCGTCCAGTAATTAGACCAAACAGTGGACTTTCGAATAGGAGTGTGACCAACGTTGAACTTTTTAAGACAGACAGACAAAGAGTCACAAAACTGTGCCCATAACCAAGCCATTTTACGTCGATCGCCTTTAGTCGTATTTGGAATTGTCCAACTCCCTGCATCTTGATATCCAATCTTCATTCCTTCATCCCAATATCTACCATGAGGAGTAGGAGCCATTCTCCATAGAGGGTATCCATTCTTGTCGGTCACCGGGCTCTCAGGAGATGTGAAAGGATCTGCTGAAAGAAAAGTGATATACTGGAAAGCACGCTGGGCAATGACTCCCCTGGAAGGTACAGGGCCGGCCTCAGACCATCTCATTGAAGCAGCATATGGAGGAGCATACTTCTTTAGCCACTCAACATACTTAGTCAGAGCATAATAGGCAGCAGGTCCATTTAGAGCTCCTCCTCTTTCCACCATTGAACCTACGGGGATTCTGTTCTCGACTCTGATACCCCACTCATCCACAGGAAGCCCGTTTGGTATTCCCTTATCACCTACCCCTGCAATGGATAACCAGGCATCGGTAAACCTCCAACCGAGGGAAGGTCCTTTTTTACCATAATCCATATGACCGTATACTCTAACACCATCAATGTATTTCACATCATTTGTAAAGAAGTCAGCTATATCCTCATATGCAGCCCAGTTCAAAGGTACACCAAGTTCATATCCATACTTTTCCTTGAACATCTTCTTATATTCAGGGTTATTAAACCAGTCGTATCTAAACCAATAGAGGTTAGCAAACTGTTGATCAGGTAATTGTAGTTGGTTGCCATCGTAATCCTGGCCAAATTCCAGATTTAAAAAATCCTCCAGATGAAGCATCGGATTTGTTACATCCTTTCCTTCTCCATTTATATATTCAGTAAGATTAATACAAGACAACTTTCGCAGATGAGTCCCAATCAAGTCTCCATCATTAACGTAGACATCATAAATTCTTCTTCCTGTTGCCATTTGTGTCTGTAGCTTTTCAATAACATCGCCTTCATCGATGATATCGTGGTCAACATGAATACCTGTTATTTCTTCAAATGCCTTGGTTAAAACTTCTGCCTCCCACTTATGAGTCTTGATGGTTTCAGCTACTGACCTAAGATCCATCCCTCTAAAAGGTTTCGATACATTAGCAAACCACTTCAGTTCTTTTATTTGAGCTTCTTCAGAAATAGCACAGGGCTGAAATTCCTTTGCCCATTTTTCTGCGGCTTCTTCATACTTAGTCTCTCCAAATGCAAGATTTGCCACTAAGAATACACTTACAATAGTACCGACTATGATTCCTGCTCGCCATATTGATTTCTTTGTGCTTTTCATTTGGTATTACCTCCTTTTATACTTATTCGCAGTTGAAAAATTACTCACCTCCTCATATGTTATTTTAAACTCACCATCGTTGGTAAGTTTAATTTATTCCCGACCAAATTCTTATTTTTATGTGTTCAAAATTAAACATATATTCACCTAAATCAAACCTTAAAATATTATCCCCACCTCATTATAACGAAAATGAGGAATGCTGAGATTAGACAAGCTATATATAAAGAAATCTCGGGAACGAACCTTAGCCAGAGAAGGAAAATACCTATCATACAAATTATCGATATAAATGCTCTATCACCTCTGGTTGTTTTTATAGGTAAAAACCCTTTTCGAGCAAACCCTGGAGAATACACATCCCAAATCGCAAGTCCTAATATCAAAGTCCCCATTGCTCCAAATGCAATCGCACTTGGAAGAGTCCAATGCATCCAAGAAAGCATTTTTACATCCTTCCCATCGAAAACCCTTTAGTCATAAGGTTCCTTATAAAATACACTACTATTGCACCGGGAAGCATTGTAAGTACTCCCGCAGCAGCTAATACTCCCCAATCCCAGCCTCCAGCTCCTAAGCTTCGGCTTAACGTAACCGTTATAGGTTTTGCGTCAATAGATGTCAAAGTCCTTGCCAATAGGAGTTCTACCCATGAAAATAAAAAGCAAAAGAAGGCTGCTACTGCTATTCCTTGAGAAATTAAGGGTAAAAAAATCTTTCTGAAAAACTTTAAAAAACTATATCCATCTATAAACGCAGTTTCATCTATTTCCTTTGGAATGCCTGACATAAATCCCTCGAGAATCCAAATTGAAAGGGGTAGATTAAACAGGCAATGGGCAAGTGCTACTGCTAAAGAAGTATCAAAAATTCCAATATTAGAATATAACGCAAACATTGGAAGCATAAAAGAAGCAGCAGGAGCCATTCTGTTGGTTAATAGCCAGAAAAACAACTGATGGTCACCTCTAAATTTCCATCTGGAGAATGCATATGCGGCTGGAACAGCTGCAAGCATAACCATAACCACGTTCAAAGTGACGAATTTAAAAGAGTTTATAAAACCACTCCTCCAAAATGGTGAAGTAAAAATGACACCATAATTTCGGAATGTAAAATTATGTGGGTATAATGTTAACTTGCTCAGGATTTCAATATTTGGCTTAAAAGAAGTATTTATCATCCAATAAATTGGGATTGCTAAAATAACAAGATAAACAATCAAACCTATGCTTCTCTTCTTCATTTACCTTTTACCTCCTGCAATATGCATCATTATAGTGTATAAGATATAGCATATAACTATAACACTAAAAAAATAAATTAAAGACACTGCAGCACCCATTCCCATCTCAAATCCCCCTATAGCTTTTCTTGATGCATATGTACTTAAATATGTAGTTGAATCGCCAGGTCCTCCACCTGTAAGCTGAAAAGGCTCAGCATAAATCTTAAATGAATCCATAAATCTCAAAAGCACGGCGATAATCAATACATATCTAAGTTTGGGTAATGTAACATATCTGAAGGTAGCCCATCTGGAAGCTTTATCAATTTTAGCCGCCTGATAAAATTCATCTGGAATTGCCTGTAATCCAGCATAACATAGCAAGACGACAAGAGGAGACCAATGCCATACATCCATACATACAACCGTCCACCATCCATCTCCCCAGTGCAACGACATATTGTATTCGTAACCCAGCTTCCTAAAAAGTAGAGAAACTATTCCAAGATCAGCTCGCGTAAGCACACGCCACATAATACCGACGACATTCCATGGTATTAATAAAGGAATCCCCAGTAAAACAAGAACTATACCCACCCAATAACCTTTTTTAGGCATAGCCATAGCCAATATTAAACCTAAGGGAATTTCAATGCCAAGGATTATAAAACTGAAAATTATTTGTCGAAAAAAAGCCCCTCCGAATAAAGGGTCATGCAATGCCTCAATATAATTCTCCAACCCTACATAATACGGAAAAGAGCCTGGAAATATACAATGGAGGGAATAGTTAACAACAGTCATAAGTGGTATAAAGGCACTTATAGACATTAACCCCAACGCGGGTAATAAAAAGAAAATTGCTCTATTTTTCATTCATCTTACCTCCGGGGATTTTCCTAAGTCAATATTCCAGAATGAAAACAATTGGTTAACATTACATTATTACCTCATCTTATGGCTAATTTATTAAATTAATCTTTTCTGAAAAGCTGATCAACTTTGCATCTAAAATACTCTAATAAATTAATAGATCATCTTTATAAACTTTTATTTTATCCTCTGGAAAATTAACCCATATTTCTTCTCCCTCTAACACTGACATTCCCGCCGGCAATCGACTTTTTACCCTTATGTTACTCGAAGCCAAGGTCAATATCTTATAGCATCCTATATCTTCAACTATTTCAACATTAAGGGGAATCCATCCCTTTTTTCTCTCTTTGCTGGTCTGAACAAATTCAGGCCTAATTCCTAATTGAAATTTAAATCCATGTTGCATAAGTTTTAATTTCGTTTTTGAAGAGATATTCATTGAAAATCCCTCAAAGTCCAATTTATCCTTGCTCAACAAACAATCAAAAAAGTTCATACCCGGGCTTCCAATAAAATACCCAATAAAAGGAGCCTGAGGATTTGAGTATAATTCCTCAGGTGTGCCAATCTGTATAATTCGACCATCTTTCATCACAACAATTTTATCAGCAAATGTTAAAGCCTCATGCTGATCATGAGTCACATATATCGTGGTTATCTTTGTCTCACTCTGAACCTCCTTTATCTTCCTTCTCAAAGACCATTTAAGATGAGGATCAAGATCCGTCAGAGGCTCATCAAGTAAAAGTACATTAATATTTCTTCTAATAATATTGCGAGCTAATGAAACCTTATGTTTATCATCCGCATTCAATGCTTTGCAGGAAGTATAGAGCTTATCAGTTAAACCTACTATATCTGCTGTCTCCTTGACTCTCTTTTTAATTTCCTCCTTCGGAAGACCATCATTTCGAAGCGGAAATGCTAAGTTGCCAAATATATTCATTGAATCATAATTCACAGGAAACTGAAAAACCTGGGCGATATTTTTCTCTTGGGGAGTAAGATTCGTTACATCTTTCCCATCAAAAAAAACTTTTCCCCGAGTTGGTTTTAACAAACCAGAGATAATATTTAACAGGGTAGTTTTGCCACAACCGGATGGGCCAAGTAAGGCGTTAGCACTGCCATCCTCCCAACATAAATTTACCCCTCGAATTGAAATGGTTTCTTTCTTATCTTTTTTTTTATCTGACTTATAAAAATGCTCTATATTTTTCAACTCTATTTTAGCCATCAATCCTCTCTCCTATACTTTCAAAGTAATAGTTTAGCTTTTCTAAAACTTTCCTCTTTTTCTCTGTTAATTGTAGCTGCCCAATTCATTGGGCGGTTTTAATGCGCCGATAAATCGGCAAGCTACAGCTCGCAATGACAAATGAGCAATCTCTCCATTTTTTAGGAAAACTTACCTATTACCTTTTAAAAACAATCAAATCTCTGTCATAGACCCCATGGCCTGACCTCTAACAATTAGCTTTCTTGATTTTTTACTATAAATATAAACACTTCGAGGATCAAGATATACTTCTATTTCTTGTCCTATCTCATAACTTCTTGTTGGTTTTTCTATAAGTATGCTCAAGTCCTTACCCTGGTGAGTTAAATGTAATGTAGTATCTGAGCCTACTATTTCAGCAAATTCCACAGTATTCTTAAATGAAATCATACCTTCTTTCACTTTAGTAGTACTCAAATTCTGTGGTCGAATCCCTATAAGATAACGACCCTCGCTAAGCAAATTCTTAAAGCCGTTGACATTTATCTTTAATTTTTGGGATACTTGAAGATAATAATTCCCATTTTCTATAACAAGCCCGCAGTCAAAGACATTCATTGGTGGTTCATTAAAATAAGATGCAACTTCAACATATTTAGGATTCCAATAAACCTCTTGAGCCGGACCAAATTGCAAAATCTTACATTTATGAAGGAATGCAACATGGGTAGACATCGCCAATGCATCCCCTGGCTCAGGAGTAGCATAGATTACAGTACATTGCTTCTTTCTCAAAATCGTCTTTAATTCACCCCTTAATTTTTCTCTAAGCTTGTAGTCCAAATTAGCCAATGGTTCGTCTAAAAAAACAAACTCAGGTTCCTTACACAAAGCTCTGGCAATTGCCGTTCTCTGCTTTTCTCCACCGCTTACTTCCTCCGGGAGATGGTCCAACAAATCACTAATCCCTACAATCCGGGCATTATCTCTTACTTTTTTATCAATTTCACTTTCGGATAATTTCCTACCAGAAACTCTTAACGGAGAAGCAATATTCTCATAAATAGTCAGAGAAGGATAATTAATAAACTGCTGATAAACCATTGAAACACTTCTTTTTTGAACTGGAACATCGGTTACATTTTTTCCGTTATAATAAACTTTACCATTATCAGGTCTCGTAATTCCAATCATAACTCGTAATAAAGTTGTCTTCCCTGATCCTGTCGGAGCCAGAATAGTTGTAAAGCTTCCTTTTTCTATTTCTAAAGAAAGATTATCCAAAACAGTTTTCTTTTCATATGATTTTGTTATATTTTTAATCCTAATCCCTATTTCACCTTCTTCCATTCTTACCTCCACACTGGAATCTTGTACTTAATAAGGATAACTTTAATTTGTAAGCTGTTTTCTTAGCTTATTAATTAAAAAAAATATTTCAAATCTTATAGGATTAGAAAAAAACTCCTACTGTTATCTTTATTGACTGTATTAAATTCAAAAATTTTGTCAATCAAATTTTACATAAAATTAGCTGTATAAGCTAAATTCCCTTGAATTGGTTTTGATTGGGGAGAAAAAATTAAAAAGAGAATTAAAATCCCACAGCTCACACAAATAAATCCGCATAGTTTTTTAATTCTCATTTACCTTGCTCCCCAGAGAGCTTTTTTATAGACTTTAATAATATCTTTCAAGCTAACCTGTCGGGGATTATTAGCTAATTTAGCCTTGTTTTGCATCACCTCTTTAGCAAATTCCACAATGGTTTTTTCTTTTACCTCACCAAGGTTTAATTTGGGCAAGCCCACTCCAAAAAGAAACTCTTTTACCACTTCAATTCCCCCCTGAGCAGCCTCTCTAACAGTTAATCCTTCAATATCTCCTCCTAAACTCTTGGTTAAATTAGCAAATTTCTCAAAATTACCGGGAAAGTTAAGCTCCCAGAACCAGGGAAGAAGTAATCCATTGGCTCTACGTGAGAAAGATTAAGGTCGGAAGTTAATCGGTATCCCATGGCATGCATTAAGGTAGTTCCCGTTTGAGCTATGGCTATCCCAGCTAACATAGAAGCATAGAGTACCTTACCTCGTTCTTCAATATCTTCAGGATTATCTATAACCTCAGGTAAGTGCTTGCCTAAGAGTTTTACCGATCTTAGAGCTATCATCTCGCTTAAGGAATGGGAGCGGTTAGAAGTATAGCTTTCTACAGCATGAGAAAGAGCATCTATTCCGGTATCGGAGGTTATAGAAAAAGGCAAGGATAGGGTTAATTCAGGATCTACTAATGTTTTAATAGGAAAAAGATGAACATCGGCAATAATTTTCTTTTGATGAGAACCATCCTTGATGTGAGTAATAACAGCGTAAGGAGTTACCTCACTTCCTGCTCCCGCAGTCGTAGGAATGGCTATGAGAGGTAGAAGAGGAAATTTTACCTTATTTTTCCCAAAATATTGAGAAAGAGGAAATGGATTGGTAAGCAAAAGAGAAATAACTTTGGCGGCATCTAAAGAGCTGCCTCCTCCCAGCCCAATAATCAAATCACATTTTTCTTTTTTAGCTAAGTTAACTCCCTCTTCCACAGTTTGGTTAGAAGGATTGGGCTCAATCTTTTCAAAAAAAATAGGAATTACTCCTTTTTTTCTTAAAGATTTTTCCAGTCTTTCTAAAAATCCCATTTTTCGAGCTGATTTTTTCCCTGTAACTACAAAAGCTCTTTTTCCTAAAAGTTTAGCTTCTTCTCCAACTTTCTCTATAACTCCTGGTCCAAAATTTATCTTTGTAGGTAGGTAAAATTCAAAGTTTTTCATATTTCTCACCTTATTTGGCAGGTCTAAAGACCTGCTCTACATTTACTGTAGCCGCAACTTTTAAGTTGCGCTTGTCTACGCAGGCTCTCAAGCCTCGCGGCTACTTTAACTCCTTGTCACTTATCACTCATTACCCATCACATATTACTTATTACTTAACTATAAGGTATTTTCCCTCTTCCTTAAGAGGTTTGAATTCTTTTCCTCCACCTTCGTAAAACTTCCCAAAGAACTCTACAAATTGTAGACGAGCAGTATGGATAAATCCCGAAAGGCAGTTTATCGCTAAATTACCCAGGTGACCTAAGATTAAAATAAGGACCATAGCTACCGGACCTATAATGGGAACTCCCCAGGCCATTCTAGCAATTGTATTTACTACAGTGGCAATAACACTGGTGGCCAGCCCTAAAGCTAAAAGACGGGAATAGGAGAGAACATCTCCAAACAGCGATAAAAGTCCATACAACTCGTAGCCTCCCTTAGCAAACCGGATAAAAAGATTCTTACTTTTTCTTCCTGAAAATAAGAAAAGAGTACCAATTCCAAATAAGATCATCCCTAAACTTACATTTTTAAATACCCCTCCTAAGTGCCCTGCCCAGACTATAGCAAAGATAATTATTCCCAGGATTAAAATTATCCAGCTAAGATGGTCTAAAATAGCTGATTCTATATTACCTCTCTTTAAATCATCCCAAAATTCGAGAAATATTCCTGAAAGAAGATGAACTATTCCTATACCCAAAGCTATCATAAGAAAGGTCATAGGCTCTTTCATAGGATTAAACAAAACCAATTTTTTTAGCGGGGCTAAGAAAGGGGGAAGATTAGAAAATTCAAAGCCAAAAATTCCTCCGGTAATTATTCCTATTCCAATAGTGACCAAGCCGCTAAAAAAGAGGATAGAAAATAACTTTTCTCCTTCCTCTCCCACCTGGATCTTCTTAGGGATAATGTAGGCTATTAAAGCTAAAAGAATTCCGTACCCACCATCGGTTAAACATAAAGCTAAGAAAAGAACAAAAAAAGGAGCTAAAAAAGGTGTAGGATCTATTTCACAATAATGGGGCAGCCCATAAAGATTGGTGATAAGCTCAAATGGTTTAAACAACGGCTTGTTGGAAAGAGCAACGGGGATTTCCTTTCCTCTGTTTTTAAGTGATTGAACTACGATCTCTAAAGGGGAGAGGTTTTCTAATCCTTTTTGCAATAGGGGAAGATCATCCTTTTTAATCCACCCTTTTAAGACAAAGGTGTAATTGCTCAAGCAGGACTGAGAAGAGACTTTCTTTTTCTCCAATAGACTCAAGAAGTAATCGTAGATAGTCATTAGTTTAACCTTATCCTGGTTTATCTTCCTTGCCTCTTTTAATTTTTTTTCTATTTTTTTCTTTAGCTGAAAAGTCATTGCCTTTATCTTATTTAACTCCTCCGAAGGAATATCCACTTCCTCAAACTGTATCTTTTCCCCTTTTAATTCCTGGAGAATGCTCTCCAGTTGATTCTTATTTTCTTTTAAAAAGAGAATAAGAAAGTAGAAATTCTTATTAGATTGAGATACCAATTCTAAATGCATCCCTTCTTTCTGGACCCTTTTTTGAAGATCTGTCACTATCGAAGAGGGAAACACCACTAACTGGTAATCTGTCCATTTTTTTTCCTTTAGTTTTTTTAAGGAAATAGATAGATTTTCCCAGGGTAAGAGAAGATGGTACTTTTCCTGGAGAGCCTGCTTTTCCTCTTTGAGTTTTCCCATTTTACTTTCTATATCAAGGCAATTTTTATAAACTTCTTCCCACTTAAATTCTTTTATCCACTTAAGATATTCATCCTTTTGCACCAGTATTTTATTGGGAAATAAGCCTAAATTAAACTTTTTTTCTTCAAACTGATTAAGGAAATTAATAGCAGAGTCAATTTTTGATAAATTTTCCTCTATTTGCTGAGTTTTCACTCTTTCTTCTTTGAATATGGCTAAAGTCAAATCCTTGTCCATAGACTCTGGTTGAAAGAGAGCTAATTTTTCCAGTTGCTGTATCGCCTTTTCCCTTAAACTTATCTCTCCCACAATAAAGACTTTTCGCATCTCAGCAATAGCCATTCTATCCCCTCCATGCCTTTCTTGCTTTTTCCAAGATAAACTTTATCGCCAGGCTCATTCCTTTCTTTTCAACTATTTCCTCTATTTTGTTTTGCTCTTTTTTAAACTCTTCTTTGATTTTTTTACTTTCCTCTTCGGCAAGCTTTATTTGTTCCTCCTTTAATTTTTCCCCTTCCTTTTTTGCCTCCTCTTCTGCCGTAGCTATGATTTTATCTACTCGTCTATGGGCTTCTTGAATTATTTTGTTTTTTTCCCTTTTGGCCTCCTCTAATTTTTGCTGGGCTTTTTCTTCCATTTTTTCTATTTCTTTTAATGTATTTTCAGGCATTTTTCTCTCCATTTTTAACAAAATTTCACCGCAGAGAACACAGAAAAACCATTAAATATCAATAAGTTGTGAGACTTTTGCCCTCCCCTCTGTGCTCTCTAAATTATTAGCCGCTTTATGCCTTCTTTTAATTTTTCCACATTGAAATTGATTAACAAACCAACTCTTTTATTCATAGCCTTCAAATATGTTAAGAGCTGTGCAGAATATATTTTGTTCATTGTCTCAACTGCTTTCAACTCAACAATAACCTGATTTTCTACTAAATAGTCTATTCTGTGTCTCCCTATATTTCTGTCTTTATACTTTAAACCTATTTCCTTCTGCCTCTCATATGGAATACACCTTAATTCAAACTCATATGCCAATGCTTCCTCATAGATATTTTCTAATAGACCGGGGTCCTAATATTGAATGCACTTCAATAGCACAGGAGATTATCCGCTCAGTAATATCTTTTAAAGGAAATTCTTTTTGAGTATATAGAGTATTCCTCTGTGCACTCTGTGGCTTCATTTTTTCCTCTCCATTTTAATTAATTCAATTTTTGCCTCAGCTAACATTTCTTTAGCTAAAGGGTCAGGGTAATCTCCTTTAAAAAATACCTTTTTTATTCCGGCATTAATTATCATCTTACTACAGGTAATACAGGGTTGATGGGTACAGTAAATAACAGAATCTTTAATTCCTATCCCGTAAAGAGCAGCTTGAATAATAGCATTCTGTTCAGCATGCAAACCTCGGCAGATCTCCTGGCGCTGACCTGAGGGAATACCCATCTTCTCTCTTAAGCATCCTACTTCTTCGCAGTGAGGCAGACCTCGAGGAGCACCGTTGTAACCTGTAGTTAAAATTCTTTTTTCTTTTACTATTACAGCTCCCACTCCTCTTCTAAGACAGGTGCTTCGAGTAGCAATCATCATAGCAATTTGCATAAAGTATTCATCCCAGGAAGGTCTTTTCTTACTCACTTTATCCTCTCATATAGCAGGTCTAAAGACCTGCACTACTTTTCTTCTCCAAGTCTCTCTATTAGTTTTTTTATCTCTTTCTCAATCTGAAGAGCTAACTCTCGATAAGTGTTTAGGTGGCCTCCTAAAGGATCAATGATATCCTCCTTTTTCCCTGATGCAAACTCGCTTAATAGCCATACTTTCTTTGCAGCAAAGGAAAATAAATTAATTACTCTCTGGCGCTGTTTTTCCTCCATTGTCAGGATAAGATCGTATTCTTTCACTATTTCAGGAGTAAGAGGCGTAGCCCTATGGAAAGATATATCAATCCCCTTCTCTCTCATAACCTCTATGGCAAATTCCGATGGTCCTGAGTTAGCTATAGCATCTGTTCCCGCTGATTTAACCTTTATCTTTTCTTTAGCTTTTTGGGACCAAATTTTCTTAAAAAAGGCCTCTGCCATAGGACTGCGGCAAGTATTTCCTGTGCAGATAAAAAGGATTTTTTTCTCTTCTTTCTTTACTTTAATTATTTCTTCTCGGGACACCCATCCTTCCCTTATTATTTGAGGAGGAAAAGAGGTAGTATCTACCACTGTTGATACCTTCCCCAGTAGAACATCACCCCCATCCAAAAGAACATCTACTTCTTTAATTAACTCTGGCGGCAAGCTTTTAGGATTGGTAACCTCTGGCTCTCCGGATAAATTGGCACTGGTAGTTCCCAGAGGGAAACCACTTCTCTGCGCTATTTCCCTTGGTATGGGATGAGAGGGAATTCTTATCCCAATTTTCCCTTCCTTGCTTACTAAAGGTGAGAAAAGAGAAATATTTGCTTTGAACAGTAAGGTTAAAGGTCCGGGCCAGTAATGGTTAATTAACTTTTGAGCCTGAATGGGAAAAGTTTTTACAAAGGGGAAAAGCTGTTCTTTTTTTGATAGAAAAAGGATGAGAGGTTTTCCTTTAGGTCTTTTTTTAATTTTGTATAGTTTGAATACAGCCCTTTGACTTTCCGCATTTACCCCCAGACCATATACCGTATCCGTAGGAAAAGCTGCAATTCCCCCCTTTTTAAGTATATCTAAGACTTGCTCTATCCCTTTTCCTACTCGAACAGGATCAACCTTAATTATCATCAATTTAAACTTCTTATTATGAATCGTAGTAAAAATTAACCACTGAGGACACTGAACTCACTGAAAATTCATGAAAAGGGTAGCCAACTCCGTCTTTATCCCTCAAATGTAGCTCAGGCCTTTAGGCCTGATAAATTTAGGCAGACCTAAAAGGTCTGCACTACATCTACTTGATTACCAAAATTATTCGACTACCAGACTATGAGACTATTTTGACTATACCCTGATTTGCCCCTCACCGAGGATAATGAATTTATAACTGGTTAGCTCTGCTACTCCCATAGGTCCTCGAGCATGGAGCTTCTGGGTGCTTATGCCTATTTCTGCTCCCAGCCCAAATTCACCTCCATCGGTAAATCTCGTAGAAGCATTTACATAAACTGCTGCTGAGTCAACCTCCGATAAAAATTTTCTTGCCTTACTATAATTTTGAGTAACTATGGCATCGGAGTGCCCCGAGCCGTAATGATTAATATGATAAATAGCTTCTTTTATTCCATCAACTACTTTTACCGAAAGAATTAAATCAAGGTATTCGCAGAACCAATCCTCTTCAGTTGCCTTTTTTATCCCCTTTACTATACTTTGAGTTAGCTCATCTCCTCTAATTTCTACTCCTGCCTGTTTAAATCTCTCAACCATTTTGAGCAAAAATTGTTTGGCTATTCTTTTATCTACTAAAAGAGTTTCCATAGCGTTACATACTCCTGGTCGCTGCACTTTAGCATT
>JAUWJJ010000225.1 GCA_030607765.1 Candidatus Aerophobota bacterium | reverse complement strand
GCAAAAGCCATACAGGTAGGAAAATTGCAGTCTCCACAATTAGTTCTAGGTAAAAGCTTATAGATTTGTAATCCAGTTAAAGCCATTTGTTTTCTCCTCCTTAATACGAGTAATAAGTAATGAGTTACTCTTTACTTATTTCTTCACTTATTACCTATTACATATTACTGTTTCAAAACTACATCATAGATGGCATTGACAGAGCAGGGTGATTTTTTTTCTGCAGGAACTCTAAAAGCTCCTCTGAAGTAGTAGCATCCTTCTCTGTAACTATTTTTTCCATAAAATCAGGTTTCTCTATCTCTCCAAGCCTCTTTTCCAATCTCTCTTTTATCTCTTCTTTAAGTTCAGCGGGCATCCAAACCATTCTCTCTATACCACCATCGGCAGAGATGAACTTTTTACTGGTAATATAAACCTTTCCAATACATATAAATCCAGGTGTCTGTATTCCTCCCCCTACCTGCCCAGCCATAGTGCTAAAAGTCATTCCTACCGGAGTCATCCCGGTAAACTCCCGATTAACAATCATAACTCCGTTGGTCTCAGGTAGAACTGCAACAATACACTCAAAGCAGCCACACGAAGTCATTGGGTCCTCTAACATAGAGTAGGCATTGAATTTCTCCAGATTTCCACTTGATTTTATCTTGAGGTACTCATTCACTCCCTCCCACTGCCCTTTTACAGGATCCAGAGTTTTACCCTTTTTCACCGGCTCGTTAGGCCCATGGGGATTTAACTGATGCGATGCTTTACAATCTAACCAGGTATAGGCACCGCATAGACCCAATCTCTCAGGAGTTACAATGCATACATGATCCGGTGCATAAGACTGACATAAAACACAACTATAGAAAGTATCAACATCTCCATCAGTCATCCCACCTATTCTCTCATCCCTCTGAAAATAAATCTTTTTAGCCTCTTCCAGAGGTTCCTTCATCCTTTCCTCATCAGTAATAAGTGTAACCTGGATTTTATCTACAATTTTTGAATACTCGTCATGGAGCTTAGCTATCAGTATTTCTCCAAAATGTTTTAGTCTGAACCCTTTCTGGTAAGCTTCTTTACTTATCCTTATCCAGGCGATAGCTCTCTGCCCCATATGAAATATCCCATTGGCACAGGATATAAATTCATGAATTCTACGTTCAAGGACACTCTCAAAATCCTCACTGAAATTTCTTCCGGCAACCTCAACTAAAGTTCCAAGAGACATTGCTGCTCCTTCTTCGACTGAGTCAATGTCAGGGCCAATTATATTGATTTTACCATCCTCCACTTCGTCCATAGGTTTTCCCCTTAAAAATTCAAATGCTACGCTACGCTTTCCATCAAATTCAACCTGCATTTGCTCTTTTCTAACTCGCTCCCCTTCAAATCCTGCCCCATAAGGAACAGGAATAGGAACCTCAGTTACCTTTATCTCAAGACCTCTTACCTCGATAGCTTTGCTAACAATCTTATCAAGAGGAATATTAGAAACTACATGCTCATAGGTACAAATCCCGGTGGGAAGAATCTGAGGTATATCTACATCGGATAAGATAGGAAAACCAAAATTAATAGCTCCGGCAGCAGCTGCATACTTTTCATCGGTGAGGAGTTGTCTATTGCCATTTACTTCAGGATCGGCTCCTAAAGCAAGAACGAAAGCATACACTCTTTCCTTATTATAAAGGAGTAATTTTCTGCCTATTTCTCTAGCCTTTTCCGGACCTTCTGGTTTTATCCCTCCAAAAGTAAGAGCAGCTCTAACGGCAAAATTTATAGCATGAATAGCAGCAGAGGTATCCTTGCCATAGGGAACAAGAAAAGTATCCCAGTTCATCTCAATTCCTTCTTCGGCAAGTTGCTCAGCCATACTTTTTCCATTAGATGATGAAGCCATAAAAACAAGGATACTCTTCTCCTGTAAGGCTCTGGCAAGCTCAACTGCCTGTTCATTGGTAGGAAGAGCTCCTACACAGGCAGCAAAACCAGGCATTCTCCCATCAACTAACTTTATTCCCTGCATTCGCAAGATAGCATCATCAGTAAAACCAAGCCAGATTCCTTTAGGCTCATTTCCAGTGAGATATTTCAAGGCTTCAATAATCTCCAGAGCAATTAGAGTAGCAATCCCTGCATCCAGGGTATCTCCCAGATAGGGCAGCCAGAGTCTCTCCTTGACAAGTGGGGGAAGAAGAGATTTTGCCTGCTCCAGAGCTTTTTTAACATCAGCCAAAGTTTTTACCTCTATCCCTAACAAAGCTAAAACTACAGGCAAATAATAAGCAGTATTAGGAAAACCTACTTCTTGTTTTTCCCCTTTTTCTTCAATCAACCTATTTAGCTTCTCTTCAGCTTCTTTTACATACCTGTGTGCTCCCCGTATTGCTGCTGAAGCTATTATTCTGGACATTGACAACCTCCTTAAAATTATGCCAATTTGATAAGATTGCTCACATATTTTATTTTATTAAGCTTATTTAACAGAGTATCTCTTCTACAATCAGGACAAAGCTCTAAAAAATCCTTTACTTTTTCCCCACCTTTCTTCTTCAAATAATCAATCGTTGCCTGAGGAAGAAAATACCTGCCGCACATCTCACATTTAGCT
>JAUWJJ010000062.1 GCA_030607765.1 Candidatus Aerophobota bacterium | reverse complement strand
TATCTCGTCAACGCATTCACGCATTTACCCATCAACGCTTCTACTCATTCACGCATCAACTCATTTACACATTAGTCTTTTATTATTGATTAACTTTTAATGATACTCTGGATTAGTTTAATTAAAAGTAAGGTTTAAGTCAAATAACACGTAAAGCCAAAAGAAATTGACCTTTTTTCTTTATGGTACTATGCAAGGCTTATAGGGCTTTGGGTATCCCCTATGATACTGGTGAAAAAGTGGTTTTTTGTGAGGGCTTCATTTATGAAGCCCGCTTTGCTAACGGGTTCGATAAATCGAACCTCTACAATATTTGGGTTTTTCACCTCTCTCCTAGCGTAAGTTTCCTACACTAGCCAATAAGTTTAGATAAATCCGGAAAATAAATCTCAAACTTTCTGAGCTATTGACAAACTCTTTTTGTATTTGCTATATTTAAGTTGTTAACACTAAGTATTTAAAGGAGTTATGTTTATGGGAAGACCAAGAAGTGAGTTGATAAGAGAGGCATTAAGGCGATATGTTGAAGAGCAGGAATGGAAAGAAATCCTAAGATATGGAAGGATGAAGGCAAGCTTTTTGTCATAAAAGAGTTAAAATTATAAAAAGTGAGAACCCTTTGTAAAATCTTGAGTCTCTTAAGGAGGAAAATGCAAGCTGGATCTAAATTAAAGATAAATGAGCAAAATTAGAAAGATAACAGAGATTTTAGGTGGGGGTGATGGAATCACTCCTAATTAACGAAATTTTGGAGGGAGGTGAGGAAAGAATTTCTGAGAGAACCCATATAAAAAAGAGGTGAATAATATGGCTAAGATAAATTCATCCAATTTTGGATCTATTACAGTAGATAATGTAACTTATAAACACGATGTTTATATACTTTCTTCTGGCAAAGTTGAAGAAAGAGCGTATGGTCATACTTTTACAAAAGAGCAAGTTGATCATGTATTAAAAGAAAAACCAGATGTAGTTTTTATTGGAAAGGGTACATCAGGATTGGCAAGTCTATCCAGTGATGCAAGAGCTTTTTTAGAAAAGGAAGGGATAGAGATAATAGAAGCTGAGACACCAAGCATTCGAGATAAATTTAACGAGCTGGCTAAAACAAAAAAAGTTGCTGCTATTATTCATGTTACCTGTTAATCTGTTTGAAGTGATCATGGCAAGGGAAATTGACAAAATGATCTTGGCAACCTCATATAATAACAGCATAAAGGTTCGTGCCTAACAATACTCTGTCAAGGAAGATAAAATTCTTGGAGTGGTTAATTTGAAGGCAAAAGATTTAAATAAAGATATGTTGAATTTTAAGTCTAAGAGGTATAAATTTAGATTACAAAGAGGAAAAGATTAAACCAGAGTTTTCTGAAAGGATCAAATTATCAAATGTTTGAGGTAATAATTGGAACATCTGGATGGTGGTATGAACACTGGTGAGGAAAATTCTATCCTGATGATCTGGACAAGAGTAAGTGGTTTAACCATTACACTAAATTTTTTAAAAGTGTGGAAGTAAATTCATCTTTTTATAGACTTCCTTTTCCAAATGTGGTTAAAGGTTGGGCTAAAAAAGTTCCTTCTGATTTCAAGTTTACCCTGAAAATGTGGCGCAGAATAACCCACTTTAAAAAACTAAGGGATATAAAAGGGGATATTGAGAGGTTTATGGAGCGAGTATCTCCTCTCAAAGATAATCTGGAAGCTATTCTTTATCAACTTTCTCCTTCTTTGAAGTGTAACTTAAATCTTCTGGAAAGTTTTTTCCAGCAACTACCCCAAGATCTGGATCAGGCAGTAGAATTTAGAAATAAAAGCTGGCTCATACCCGAGACCTTCCTCCTTTTAAAAAAATATGGTATAGCTTACTGCATTGTAAGTATGCCAGATTTTCCTGAACTTGTTGAGATAACCTCATCAGTTAGTTACATCAGGTTTCATGGAAAAGAGATTCTCTATGGTTCATCTTATTCAGAGGAAGAGCTTTTAAAGTGGACAAAAATAATAAAAGATTTTTCTCATCAGCAGGTCAAAAGGGTATATATTTACTTTAATAATGATTATAATGCCTATGCAGTATTCAATGCTCTTCGCCTTCAGGAAATTTTGAAGAATTAGAACTTTTTGTAAATATTTGCTAAAATAACAAAGGCCCGTTCATCTAAATCGAAAATGAGCTCCCATAGATGGAATTTTTCTCTTCAAATTATAGTTTTAATAATAATTTTTTCTTAGGCTTTATTATGTTACCTTGCAGTACCAAGGAGGAAAATTTATTTAATTCTATATAATTTATACTTTAGAGATGTTTAATATGAGTTTAAAGCCTTTGACGATAAATCTTATAATGATTGGTATATCAGGATGGACAATGATGACATTCAATATTTTTTTAGACGAAGCAGGAGCAGAGGGAAGGAGTATTCAGCTTCCTCTCCCTGCAATTAAGGGGAAAATGTCCCTTGAGCCAGGGGTATATCATTACAACCCAGCCAATTACACCATAGATCTAATCTTAAAGGGAGATTTACAAAATTCCTTAGCCAAAGCATGTCTGGGGCAGATGTTCATTGCAGATGCTCCCTTGTGCATAGTGAATAACGTTAGACCATCATGTTAACTTGTAACTTTTTATGCTTCCCAGAAAAGCTGAGCAGAACCTGTCCTCAACTTGTGACAGGGTAGGATCTGCGATTTTGAGTTAACCAGAAAAATTTGTTAAGATATGTATGATCTGACTTTTATTGATAAAAAATGACTGCTTGAGATTAACCACGTGTTCAGTTATCTCTTTTATATCGCACTAATTCTATGATTAAACTAAAGAGAGTAAAATGTTAAAGCGTCTAAAGAAAAAGATTATTGTATTTGTAGGAGCAGGTGCCTCTAAACCTTTTGGCATACCAGATATGAAGGAATTTGTAGCTGACTTTAATAATAAGGGGATTGGGAGAAGTGAATTTCAGGATCTTGGGAGTTTCTGGCATTTTACCAGAGATATGGTCCCTCCTAAAAGCAGGGAAAAGGATCTAGAATGGGTGTTGGATTTTCTAAATATGCTTATTAGTTCAGATCTGGACTTTTATGCTGAAACCATTGAAAGATTAATTAGTGAAGTGCTTTCTCAAAAAGATTTGAGAATAGGGGGTTATGATACGAGATTGCAGGTTTGCTCAGTGCTGCGTTCTTTTCGGAAGGAAGGTAAGTCTAAGATTGAAGAGAAGAGTAGGAGATTGATTGGGATAATAAAAAGGTATATACAGGACAGATGTATGGAGTTCCAAAGATGCGCTGTATTAGAAAAGTATAATCAAGCCTTTAATTCTCTCTATGGAGTAATCGGCGATGAGCTATGGATATTTACTACAAATTATGATCTGATTATTGAAAGTTACTGCGGGAGTGAGGATGTTAAAAAGGAAGTGAAGTTGTGTTGCGGTTTCACAATCGAGGAAAATGTGCCAAGAGGGATCTGGAAACCGGGAATGCTCGCAATGAATAAACAAGATGTATTTAACTTGCTTAGAATCAGCCCTTTGGATTATTCAAAAAAAACAAAAGGTATGTTTTCATCCTTATTATAAGAGCTGTGAAAACAGGATGTGGCAGTATCTTTCTCGCTCGATTTTTCACATCTTCCGGAATCCCTCTTTGCCAAACCAATGTAGCTATATCTTTTATATCGCTCCTTCTACCACTTACAACTTTTAAAATGAAATAATCCCTATAACTTGGAACATAAATTATAAAGTTCTTTCCGGTTATTTCAATCTTTGTTTTATTGCTCTCATTAAGAAAGTTTTCATCAATAAATACTTGTTCCTTTTCTTTTCTACCAACTACTTTTCCTTCCATAAAATCAAGAGAAACCTTAACAATTCTACCACCTATTTCTACAGGCTTGATGCACCTCATAAATCCGTAATCCTTGTATTTTTCCAAGTTAACTATGGTCAAGTATTTTGATAGCCACTTTTTTATTCTATCAAGATTCCATCCATCCTCTTTCTTTAAAACAAAATCACAATCTCTTGTATATCTTGAAAGAGGCACAAAAGCTCTCAAAGCATAACCTCCAATTATAACAAGCTTCGGATTCTCAAATTGAGTGGATTTATCCGAAGCAAACTCTATCAACTTTGCTATCTCTTTTTCTCTCTCCTGCATTATTCTAATATGTTTAGTCATATTTAGCTACCTTCTCTATCGCTTCGTCAACCTCTTCTCTTACGAACCTGTCCTCTAAGCTCGCCTTTCTTACAGGAAACAATTTCTCTTGAGCTAATTTATTTAATCTATAACAGCCGTAGCCTAAAACCTGGCCAACTCTTACAGAACTTTTAGGCATTCTCTTCCAATAGTCCTTTTTCAAACTTTCAAAATCAATCTTTTTCTTATCAGTATACAAAGTAGCGAAGGCATCGATAAACGCCCAATTCTGTATGCAATCTATAATGCTATCCTCAATCTTCTCAATATTTAACTTTCCTATCCTTACATAATCTATCTTATCTTTCGCATATTTTACTTTGATTTTTAAATCCTTCTTTTTGCTAAATTCCCCTAATGCTTTAGCGAAAGATTTATTAGTAACTTTTACAATGTAAAAATCTCTATGCACAAAATCAGCATTCCAAAAAGATGCTGCTGTTTGTGATGCTATTATCTTAAAGTTTTTGTCCTTAGCTAAAAAATCTAATTCATCTTTTATCTTTATAGGAATCCAGTACCATCCCCAACTTATCCTCTCGATTAAGCCAGCTCTTGCCAATTTATTCAAGTATTCCTTTGCATGTTGCTGTTTCAGAAACTCAACCTTTACTAAACTTCCCTTCCATCTTTTCAATTTCTTATAAAAATTTTGTAGGTATTGCATTTTTCACCTTTTTATATTATTTGGCAATCTAATAATAACACATAAGCTCTTTAATGTCAATAGTAATGCTATGATTTTCAGCAAATCTGAAAGAACCAAAAAGTTCAATAATCAACTTGCCAAATGACATTAAAGTTAAGGTTAGATAGGACTTGACAATCCTTTTTTCATATTTGCTATATTTAGTTTACTGGTATCTAAGTTTCCCCGCAGGCAATCTCATTCCCTAACATATCCAGCATCAATACTGAAAAAATTGACATAACAGAAAAAAATAATATATTTGATATATAGATCATTAATAATTCAAAAAATACATTAAAAGAAGAAAAAGGTGAACAAAAGAGAATTAGTAAATGAAGTAAGCAAGGGAACAGGCCTAACTAAAAAGAAAGTTGGCAGTAGTATTGATGCTACTACAGAAATTATTAAAAACACTTTATCTAAAGATGGGAGAGTTACCTTGGTAGGTTTTGGTACTTTCCAAGTAATGCAGAGAAAAGCAAGAAGGGGAAGGAATCCCCAAACGGGGGAGGAGATACAAATACAAGCAAAGAAAGTTCCCAAGTAAGTATAGTTCTATAATTTTTGCACTGGATAGACCATCTCTTATCAAAAATGCTTACAGAATGGCCCTGTTCATTAAAGGCGGATTTAAGAAGACCAAATGATTAATATAATTAAGGAGGAATTGAGATGAGAAAGAAATTTACAAAAGTGTATCAAATTAAAGTTACACTGAAGGATATTAAACCACCGGTTTGGCGATGTATTCAAGTTCCAGAAACTTATACATTTTGGGATCTACATGTCGCTATTCAAGATGCAATGGGTTGGTCAGATTGCCATCTTCATGAGTTCGAAATGCTCAATCCTTCAAGTGGGTTAAAGGTGAATATAGGAATTCCAGATGGTGATTTTGGTGAAGAGATTTTTTCAGGATGGAAACAAAAAATAGCTGATTATTTTTCGATGGAGAATCGATCAGCAGATTATACCTATGATTTTGGTGATAATTGGGAACATGCTGTGGAATTAGAAAAGATTTTGCCCCGAGAAAGTAATGTCAATTATCCAAGATGTATTAGTGGAAAACGAGCTTGTCCACCTGAGGATTGCGGGGGTATCTGGGGGTATGAAGAGATATGCCATGGTGAAAGTGAATTCCAGGAGGAATATGAAGACTACGATCCAGAACATTTTAATGTAAAAGAGATCATCTTTGATGATCCTGATAGACGTCGAAAAACTGCATTTGGATAAAAGACACACACTGTGCGCTTTTGCAATTCCCACCGTAAATTTCATAAAGGTTCGGGTAAAGAGGTTGTGCAATTTTACTTTCCTTGGTTTATCCCTTTCTAATCTCTCAAAAATATAATCTGTGAAATTTCCTCCTCATATTAAGTTTTGTTAAAGATTTTGAGAATGAGAGAAAAGGACGTTTTTTGTCTGAGGAGAACTTAGACGTTAGAACTCTCCTTGATCGCCGCTTACCTTTTTGGAAAACACCGAAGAAAGGGCAGCCCTGAAAGTTTTCCTGAAACTGGAGGAAGTTGGGTTGACAGGTATTAAAAAAATGCTAAGATAAAATATTCTTATTGATGGGCCGTTAGCTCAGTTGGTAGAGCATCGCCCTTTTAAGGCGAGGGTCGCAGGTTCGAGCCCTGCACGGCTCCCCAGGTTTGAAACTTCAATGATTTTTAAAACTGTATATGTCCCCATAGTCTAACGGATAGGACACTGGGTTTTAATCCCAGAGATGGGGGTTCAACTACCCCTGGGGGCACTCAGCGGGGTTAGCTCAGCGGGAGAGCGCTTGCCTTACAAGCAAGAGGTCGTTGGTTCGAACCCATCACCCCGCACCAATTGGTCTATTTTGCGAAGGACAAAAAAGTGGAAAAGGAAAT
>JAUWJJ010000179.1 GCA_030607765.1 Candidatus Aerophobota bacterium | reverse complement strand
TAACCGTCTCTTTTCCACTTGCATACTGACAGGGGGGTATAATCAAAATAACTTCTATGTTCGGCTGTCTCTCTCTTAATCTTTTTACTACTGGCCTTACCCATCCCATTAGTTCTCCAGGACCATTTGCTATAATAAAAACATTCATCAGGGCCTCTACATTTGTAGTTTTTTTGCCAGCCAACTATATTTAATTTTCACTGCTTTTTGTGGACAAAATTCCTGACAGCAAAAACATCTCACGCACTTTTTTCTATTAATTACAGGATAATTATTTTCCATTTTTATCGCTTCCATAGGACAATGTTTAATGCATATTCCACATTTAGTACATTCATCCCGCTCAATCTTAGGTTCTACCTTTAAAAGATAGGGAGCCAATAACCTGCCAATAAAGAGGACAAAACGGGGCATTTTGTTTACCAAAGTATTAATGTTTGAAGCTAATTTAAAATCCTTTACTTTTACTTTATCTAAATTAGCGCCTTTGATTTCTATTCTATTAAGTTCCCCCACCCCTAATTTTCTCTCATTAGCTACTCTTATAATATCTATATCTAAAGGATCATAGCCAATTATACTTGAAGCTACTGCATCTATAGCTACAAGGTCATTACTGGCTAAGATTACTCCTACTTTGCGCGGAGGACCTGCCGCTGGTCCATCGCCCTCCATACCTATGATTCCATCCATAATAGCTAATTTAGGTTTAACTACAAAGAGAATATCTGCCATTAACTCGGCAAAATCCTGAGATTTGGGAGCTAAAGCATGAAGCTCTTTTTTCCTAAATCCAGGAATGGTTCCATATAAATTTTTAATTGCTCCTGTAAAAAGAGTGAAGCTATGTACTTTTAATTTAGGAAGAGAAATTACTACATCCGCATCCATAACTTCTTCAGCTATATGCAAAACGGGCACTCTTTTGTTATGTGAATTATCAACTTTTCTTATATTCTGAAAGTTAATGGCTTTTGCATCTTCCTCCTCAGCTGCTTTTCTAAGACCTGTATTTTGCCAGGCTTGTTCAATATATTGATAAGCAATTCCGGGTGCGTCTCCCACAAATGGCTTTCCGCCAATCTCTTTAATTAATTTAATTACAGCTTTTGCAATAGCTGGATGTGTAGTTACCGCTTTCTCAGGAGGATCGGCATTTAACATATTCACCTTAAGAAGGACCTTATCCTCGGGATGAATAATCTTACTTAAACCACCTATTAACTCAATGCTTTCTCTTATTGCTTTATCCACTTCCTCCTGTTGGTAACTGGTGCATTTTACTATGGAGACTTTACTCAATTTTTAATTCTTTTGCCATTTACTGTTTCTACAACAACTCTGGCAGCTCTAACTATAGCTCCGGGTGAACCCAATTTTTTAACAATTTTTTTCAGCTCACTTTTCATTTTATTTAATTTATCAGAGTTAATAAGCAAATCCAAAGCTGTATTCACAAGATTATTTTTCGTTGCTTTAAATTGCAAAAGTTCAGGAACTATCTTTTTACCTGCCAGAATATTGGGAAGGCCCACATAGGGAAGACTTAACAGAATTTGTCCCAAAAAATAACTGGTAATATGCATTTTATACATAATAATCATAGGGATACCCAGGCAAGCTGCCTCAAGAGTAACTGTGCCAGAGGCAGTGATAAGCAAAGTGGAGACATTCATCAGATCATAGATATTATTGTTTAAGATTCTTACCTTAATTTTGCTTTTTTTCACTATCTTAGAGATTTTTTCTTGAAAAACGGAAGCGGCAATTGGAACAAAATACTGGATACCTTTTATTTTTTTGTTTAATTCCTCTGCCGCGCTCAACATTATTGGTAAGAGATTATTAATCTCATATTCCCGACTTCCTGGCAAAAGACCAATTATAGGCTGATAAGGATTAAAACCAAACTTTCTGTAAATTTCTTCCTTGTTCGTTGCCAGTTTAACTATATCAAGTAAAGGATGCCCCACCCATACAACATTTACTCCAATTTTTTTATAAATCTCTATCTCAAAAGGGAAGATGGCAATAATTTTGTTGACTTTTCTGGCCATTTTTTTCATTTTCCAGTCAGGCCAGGCCCATATTGGAGGAGAAACATAGTAAACAGTAGGAATCCTTAATTTATTTGCCAGCTCAATAAATTTTAAATTAAAGTCTCTACTATCCACTAAGATTATTAGATTGGGATGTTCCTCTTTTAAAATTCTTTCAACCATTGACTTTATTCTTAAAAAGGAAGGATAATATTTTACCCCTTCCAAAAGCCCTATCGTTCCCATATGGACAGTGATAGCCCTTATATCTACCCCTGCCTCCCGCATTTTTTCCCCACCAATGCCAATAAAATCAGTAGAGGGACAGAGTTTTTTTATAGCCTTAACCAAATTGGCTGAATGAAGATCTCCCGAAACATCCGTCGCTGATAGCATAATTTTTAATTTTGACACAGATATCTCCTTTTACATCCTGTATCAATAGGAAGTTTAGCAGGTTAACCCAAGGTATGACAATCTCAATAACAGGCAGTCATCACTCCTTAGGCTTAGGACTATAAACTACCAGACTACGGACTATTTTATTCTTATATTATCAATTAATCTTACTTTTCCTATTCTTACTGCTAAGGCTATTAGAACATTCTCTTTAATTTGAGATACCCTCTCAAAAGTTAGAGGGTCTACCAGAGCAACATAATCTATTTTAGCTAAAGGCTCTTTATTAATTAAATCCCTCATTAAAAAGATAACCTCTTCAGGATCTTCCTTCCCTTTTTCTATCATCTCTTTGGCTTTAGTTAAAGATTTATAAAGAACAGCGGCTGCCCTTCTTTGTTTAAGGGTAAGATAAGAATTGCGAGAACTTAAAGCAAGACCATCTCTTTCCCTAACTGTGGGGAAAGAACAACTTTAGTATCCAGATTTAAATCCTTCACCATTTTTTTAACTATTAAAGCCTGCTGATAGTCCTTTTCTCCGAAGAAGCTTAAATTGGGGTGAACTATATTAAAGAGCTTTATAAGAACTGTATTTACTCCCCTAAAATGTCCTGGTCGGAGCTTTCCTTCCAGAACCTGAGTAAGGTTTCCCTGCATATCTATAAAAGTAGAGTATCCTTGAGGATACATCTCTTCTAAAGAAGGAACAAAAATAGCGTTCACTCCCTCTTTTTGGCAAATTTCGGTATCCCGAGAAAGATCCCGGGGATAACGCTCGTAATCCTCCCCGGGTCCAAACTGAAGTGGGTTAACAAATATACTCACCACTACCTCATCACAAGTTTCTTTAGCTACCTTAATTAAAAAAAGGTGTCCTTTGTGAAGATAGCCAAGGGTAGGAACAAAACCAATACTTTCTCCCTTATCCTTAACTTTTTTGCAGTAGTTTTTCATTTTTTCAATTTTTTTTATTAGCTGCATTTTCTTCTCTTAATTCGTAACAGTTCAGCCACTAAGTCACCAAGGCACAAAGAAGTGATATAATCTCGTTGATCTGTTAATGCGTGGAAGCGTAGATGCGTTTTACTTATTAAC
>JAUWJJ010000221.1 GCA_030607765.1 Candidatus Aerophobota bacterium | reverse complement strand
CTTACTCTTCCATGAAAATCTAGCATTATATCTACTTTATCCCCTACTATTTGGCGAACTTTTTTCACTTTATCCACCGCTTCTTTTACTTTTTCATAACTATCCACTAATTTAAGTTGCCTAAAAGGACCAATTTTAATAGCCGTAAATCCTTTATTTATTACCTTTTCTATAACTTTTTTTATTGTATCATCTTTCGCCGGAGGAGTTACATCAAAGATATAACCAATATTGGCGTATATTCTTATCTTATCCCGACACTTGCCACCTAAAAGTTGATAAACTGGAACGTTTAATGATTTACCCAATATGTCCCATAGTGCTTGTTCAACACCGCTAATAGCGGCATTTAAGATATGACCCCCTCGCCAAAAGGCTCCTTGATACATAACCTGCCAGTGGTGCTCAATCAAGCGTGGATCTTTACCCACTAAATATCTACTCAACTCTTTTATGGCAGTAGCAATCGTCTCTGCCTTATCTCCTAATGCTTCTCCCACACCATAAATTCCCTCATCAGTTAAGATTTTAACAAAAAGCCAGCGAGGTGCTACAGGGATAGTTTTAACCTCAATGATTTTCATAAGTTCTCCTTTTTTCCTTTAACATATAATAATCTTCTTCCCTTTTACCTGAATTAATCCAATCTAAATAATGCTTTATGGTAAATTTTGGCTTAAAGCCCAGATTTTCCCTGATCTTGCTTATGTCAATAAAACTTCTGTTGCCTTGAGTTAAGAAACCGCTCTTGTTATATATTTTTTTAACTTGAGGAAAATACTTTTTAATAAGAGCTATATTATCTTTTTCATGAAGGAGGCGATCCTCGGCAGTCAAATTAAATGCTTCGCATCCGATAAGATCACTCTAAATAGCCAATTTAATTGCCTCTCCCACATCCCTCACATCTATATAGTTCCAAAAGCCTTCTCGTCCGCTACTGGCATTTTCTTTTAACTGACCAAGCTTAAGACCATATCCATGGCTTCTTCTCATCACCTCCCCAATACGAAAATTAATAATGGGAAAATTACATTCCTGATTATAACCTCTTAGAAGATCTTCTGCTAATACTTTACTCAAGCCATAAGCTCTTTTGACCTTCAAAGGGTGCCCTTCATCTATAGGCAGATATTCAGGCAGTGTTCCTTCAGAAGGAAGTCCGTAAACCCAGATACTGCTGGCATAGATAAACTTCTTTATCCCAGATTTTTTGGCTGCTTCCACCAAATTTAAGGTACCCATTACATTGACGGAAAAAGCCTCTTTGGGATTTATCCCCAGGGGATCCTTGGCTCCTTTAGCTGCTAAATGGAGAATTACATCTATCCCCTCCACTGCCTTTTCTACTTGTTCATAATTTCTTATATCTACTTTTACAAATTCATGCCTGGGCTTCTGTTTTGGCTCTCGATAATGGCTCAGTCTTAGCTGGTAAAAATCCTGCAAAAATGAGATCAAACCTTCCTTAGCTATTCCCCCCAATCCACCTGTAATCAGAATTTTCATACTTTTATATCCTCTCTGGCCTCTTTAATAGCCTCTACAAATTTTCTGGAAAGTTGGGTGAGTCCATCGAAATTTTCTTCTTTTAAGAATTCTTTCTTCACCAGATTACCTCCTACTCCCACAGCAAATGCGCCTGCCTTGATAAAATCAGCCGCATTATCTAAACTCACTCCGCCTACGGGCACCAAAGATATCTGGGGTAGGGGTCCTTTAAGAGCCTTAATGTAGGTATATCCACCAACTTCGGCGGGAAATACTTTAACTAAATCGGCTCCTGTCTCCCAAGCAGTGAGGATCTCCGTAGGAGTGAAAGCTCCGGGAATAACTACTTTATTGTATCTACTGGCAAGAGCAATAACCTCCTTATTTAAAGTGGGGCAAACAATAAATTTAGCTTCAGCAAGAATGGCTGAGCGAGCAGTTTCTGAATCTAAGACTGTCCCTACGCCTATAAGGATATCCTCTTTGAGCCCATGAGATATCTCTTCTATTACTTTTAAAGCATTAGGAGTAGTCATGGTTACCTCAATTGCTCTTATACCTCCCTTAAGAAGAGCCGAAGCCACTTTAGCTAATTGAGTTGAGCTTTGGGCCCGGATGATAGCAATTATACCGCTCTCAAAGATTACTTCTAAATCCTTCTCTTTTTTAGTCATCTTGGTATCTCCTTTATCGACTTATTCTTAAACCCGCTCCCTCGATCTGAGAGTCCACCTCCTCAAGAGTTGTCCAATTAATATCTCCCGGTTGGGAGTGTTTTAAGGCAGAGAAGACTATTCCATAATCTAGCCCTTTTTGAACATCACCAGTGAGATAGCCAAAGAGAAATCCGGCGGTAAAGGAATCCCCTCCCCCTAATCTATCTACTATCTCTAAATCATAAGTTTTAGTTTTATGTATTTTGCCCTGGCTATAGGCTATAGCTGTCCACCTGTTTCTCCAGACAGAGATATTCTCTCTTAGGGTTATGGCAACTACCTCAAAACCAAACTTTTTCTCTAACTTTTTGGCTACCTCCTCATAGTCTCTACCCTTTATACCAAAGACACGGAAAGTATCTTCCTCGGTAGTAAAGAGAATATCTGTATATTTCATTAAGGAACTCATACATTGATTGGCTTCCTCCTCGCTCCATAGTTTGGCCCGATAATTAAGATCAATGGCTACCTGACAAGCTGCTTTTTTGGCCTTT
>JAUWJJ010000100.1 GCA_030607765.1 Candidatus Aerophobota bacterium | reverse complement strand
GCTGCTGCGTCTATGTCACCACAGCGAGTTCCCATTACCAGACCCTCTAAGGGAGTAAATCCCATGCTGGTATCAATAGATTTACCCTTATCTATAGCAGTAATACTGCAGCCGTTACCTAAATGGCAGGTAATGATTTTTAACTCTTTTAAGGGTTTTCTTAAAAATTTTGCTGCTTGGTTAGCTACATAGTGATGTGATGTTCCATGAAAGCCATATCTTCTGATTTTATATTTTTCGTAGTATTTGTAAGGCAGAGCGTACAAAGAAGCTTTAGGAGGAAGGGTTTGGTGAAAAGCAGTATCAAATACAGCCACCTGGGGCACTTCTGGGAGTAGATTTCTTGCTGCTTCTATTCCAGCAAGATTAGGAGGATTATGCAGAGGAGCTAAAGAAGAATAAGATTTAATGATCTCTATTACTTTCTTGGTGATTAAAGTAGATTCAAAAAATTCATCCCCCCCATGCACTACTCGATGCCCTACAGCAGAAATTTCTGAAGTATCTTTTATAGCTCCTTTTTTTCCATCAAGCAAAAGCTCGAGAATTTTTTTTAACCCTTCCTTATAGTCGGCAACTTTATCTTTTCTCTTAATAGTTTTTTCCCTTATATAGTGAATTTGCGAAGAATTAGCTTTACCTATTTCTTCCAGTAATCCTTTAGCCAGAACTCTTCCCTCTTTCATATGGATAAGTTGATACTTCATAGAGGAACTTCCACAATTTATAACTAAGACATTCATTTTCTATTCCTCATTTCCCTGAGCCTGGAGTACGGTGATAGTAATTATGGTAACTATATCCTCTATGTTAGCTCCCCGGGATAGATCATTGATAGGTTGAACAAATCCTTGCAGGATAGGACCATAAGCTTGGCTTTGAGCTAAATATTGGACCAGCTTATAGGAGATATTAGCCGCATCCAAGTTGGGGAAGATTAAAACATTAGCTCTGCCAGCTACCTTGCTCTTTTTTGCTTTTCTTTGAGCTACTGATGGAACAAGAGCAGCATCGGCCTGAAGATCTCCGTCAACTAAGAGATTGGGAACTTTTTCTTGAACAATCCGAGTAGCCCTTACTACTTTATCTACCAGGGGATGAGAGGCACTTCTTTTAGTAGAGAAGGAAAGTAGAGCTACCCTTGGTTTCCATTCCAATAAAACCTCGGCATTTCTGGCTGTAGAGATAGCTATCTCAGCTAACTCGGAAGAGGTAGGATTGGGATTAACCGCTGCATCGGCAAAGACTAAAATCCCTTCCTCTCCCATAGAACTGTTAGGTATAACCATAATAAAAAAACTGGAAGGGATAGAAATACCTTCTCTTAATCCTATTATTAAAATCCCTGATTTTAAGACACTGGCAGTGAGATTTACTGCCCCGGCTACCATACCATCCGCATCACCCAATCTAACCATCAAAGCAGCTAAATTAAGGCTCTTTTTTAAGATAAGATTAGCCATCGTCTCAGAAACAGAATGATCCTTTCTCATTCTGCAATAAAAAGAGGTATATTCAGGCATCTTGGGAAAATTCAAGGGATCAACTATCTTTAAATTAGTTGAATCTATTCCTAAATAACGAATTTTTTTCTCGATTTTCTCTGCATTTCCCAGAAGAAGCGGAAAAGCAATTCCTTCCCGACTAACTATTTCTGCCGCCTTTATGATTCTTTCCTCTTCCCCTTCGGGAAGAACTATTCTTTGAGGATTTTTCTTAGCTTTGTTTTTAAACTTATCTATTAGATTTATCATTTTTCCATCTTTATTCTGTCTCCAGTTTTTCAGCCATTTTTTCTGCATACCTGTAGTAATCTTTTCGTTTTAACATCTTACCCGCCTCCTCATCTACTATAATAATTACCTTAGGGTGAAACTGGAGAAAAGAGGCAGTTATTTCAGCACTCATTGGGCCTTCTATACATTTTTGCACCGCTTGAGCTTTGTTAGCTCCATTGGCCAAGAGAAGGCATTCTTTTACCTCAAGAATGGTGCCAAGTCCCATAGTAATAGCATAACGAGGAACATCCTCTTTTTTTTCAAAAAACCTGGAGTTATCCTCAACTGTTTCCTCAGTTAAGGTTTTTATCCTTGTTCTTGAAGTTAAGGAGGAGCCAGGTTCATTAAATCCAATATGCCCATCTCTTCCTATTCCCAAAACCTGCAGGTCAATTCCTCTTTCTTCCTTTATCTTTTTCTCGTACCAATCACAAAAAGCCTTTGCATTTTCTATATCACCTATAGGGATATAGATATTTTCTGGTTTTATATTGATGTTGTTAAAGAATTTATCGTGCATAAAATAATGATAACTCTGGGGATGATCTGGGGAAAGGCCACAGTACTCATCCAGATTAAAGCTCCTTACCTTGGAGAAATCAAGCCCCTCTTCTTTGTGCATTTTGATAAGCTTGGCATACATCCCCACAGGTGTGCTTCCTGTAGCCAGTCCTAAAACTAAATCAGATTTTGCGCGGAGCCTATCTGCAACAATCTTAGTTGCTTTTTTGCTTAATTCCTCATAATCCTTGACGATAATTACCCTCATTTTGGCTCCTTGTTTTAAGTTTTTTTGTATCAATGGTATTATGTTATACCAAATTTAGGAAAAATTTTTTCTTAGGCTAAGCTTTTTTCTCTCGAGTTAAATTAATTATGATATCGTACTGGTCTCCCCGATAAATTGATTTTAATGCTTCAATTGGCCGATTATCACTCAAATAGGAAACCTGATCACCTATCAGTAAAGGAGAGCCTACAGGAATACCTAATAGCTCAGCTTCCAAACTATCGGCTACATCTGTCGAAACTCGCTGAACCGCTGATAGTACTTCAAAACCCAGATCTTTTAAAGCAACACTTAGTGATTGTGTTGCCCAGTTCAGTTTTTTTTCGTGGATTTCATGGCAAAGGCCATATGGAAGATAGGCAGTTTGAATGGTCATAGGCTCTTTATCAGCCAACCTCAGTCTTGTCAGTTTAATAACTTTATCTGACTCATCCAATCTTAAAGAATTCATTATTTCCCAGGAAGGGCGTTCTAACTTAATCTCCAAAACTTTAGAACTGGGTTCCATCCCGCGACTAAGCATATCCTGGGTGTAACTAATTAGTTTATTAACTTTCTCATGAGTTCTTGATTGACTAATGAATGTTCCCCGTCCCTGTTCACGTCTTAAGATTCCCCGGTAAACTAAATGTCCAATTGCTTCTCTTACTGTTATACGACTAACCCCAAATTGCTTGGCTATTTCTCTTTCTGTGGGAAAGGGATCACCTACTTTGTACTTCCCACTGGAGATCATATCCTCCAGAATTTGTCTGAGCTGGTAAGACAGGGTAAAAGGAGAATTTCTTTTTATTATTGAATCCATTTAAGTATTTACTCCAGTTTATTTTAATAATGTATAATATTATACCAATTTCATAATTTTGTCAAGATGAGTTTAGCAAGCGCTCGTGGCGAATTGTTAGTTTTCTCAGCGTTAAACTTTACGAAAGGAAGGGAATTATCTTTTCAAGATTAATTTGTTCTTGTTAACTTAGCAAGATTTTTTTCCTGAAACTGGAAACTTAGAACTTGACTGGGGTGAGAGAATTTCCTATTATACTAAGGAGAGTTTATTGGAATTAGATTCGCTGAAATGTGTGATAATTGATAGCTTATGGGTAAAAATAGTGGCATTAATAATATAGTGCAGATTCTTAGGTTTGTTTATCTTTGCTCTCCCGAAGAGCATTCCCCAGGTCTTCTTAGAGTTTCCAATGAATTCAGTGTCCTCAGTGGTTAATTTCTCTTGAGTTTATGTTAAAAGAATGGGAAAAGTGAAGAGAAGAAAAACTAAAATGGTAAAAATTGGTAAGGTAAAAATTGGTGGAGAGGCTCCAATAGTTGTGCAAGGAATGGTTAAAACTAACACAGAGAATACTACCTCAACAATTGCTCAGAGTAAAAAACTTATTAGGGCAGGAGCAAAAATAATCAAAATAGCTCTTCCTGATATGATGGCTGTGAGAGCCCTTTCTAAAATTAAGGATAGGATAGATGCTCCTTTAGTAGCCGATGTTTTTAATTATGAGCTTGCCTTGGGAGCTCTAAAACAAGGAATAAACAAGGTAACAGTTAATCCAGAAAATATAAGTAATAAGGAAATGTCAAGGATACTAAAAAAAGCTAAGGAAAAAGAAGTTTCTCTTTGTATAGAAATAAACTCAAGCTCCTTAGAAAAAAAATTTGTTTCTGGGGGGAAAGAAGTAGAAAAATATCGAGAGGCAGTAGCCGAGGAAGTGGTAAAAAATACCCTGAGTACTACAGAATTCTTAGAAAAAGAAAATTTTTCAGATATCATTATCTATCTTAAAACTTCCGATGCACTTACTACCACCCTTTCTTATCAGCTTCTCTCGGATAAAATCCCTTACCCTTTTCACTTAGAAATACCCAGCGCTACCTCTTCTACTCAAGACATTATCAGATCATCCATAAGTACAGGAACCCTTCTTTTCCAGGGAATAGGGGATATTATTAGGGTTTCTTTAGCAAATGAGCCTGTAGAGGAGGTAAAAAGTAATCCTATAACGGAAGTAAAGGTAGGTTATGAAATTCTAAAGGCTCTGTCTTTATCTAAAAAGGGGCCAGTTTTAGTTTCCTGTCCTACCTGTGGAAGATGTCATACAGATTTAGAGGAAATTGTCAGGAAGGTTCTTTGTGGAATAGAAGGAATTGAAGCTCCTTTAAAAATAGCTGTTATGGGCTGCGAGGTTAACGGGCCGGGTGAAGCGAGAGATGCTGACGTTGGAATAGCCTGCACAAAATGGGGAGGAGTTCTCTTTAAAAAGGGAAAACTGCTAAGAAAGATCAGGGGAAAAGATATAGCAAAGGTTTTAATAGAAGAGGCTAAGAAGATGAGTAGTTCTTAATGCGCACTTAGATTAAGTTTAAGTATTGGAATTGGGTGAAGCCTGTTTTTCTCCCCAAGTATCATTTAATATTCTAACTCGGTTAAGATAGAGCGAGCAACTTTAACGCTAAATACTGGATTCCGAGAGGTAAGAGAAACTCTAAGTGTATCTCCTAACCCATAAAAAAGAAGAATGCCTATTCCAACTGCTGATTTAACCAACCCGGGAGTGCCATATCCAGCCTCGGTTATTCCAATGTGGAAGGGATAGTCCACCTTATTTGCTAATAGTTGATAGGCTCTAACTGTAGTTCTTACATCAGAGGATTTTAAAGATACAACTATATCTTTAAATCCAAACTCCTCTAAAGATTTAATTTCTGAGAGGGCACTTTCTACCATGGCTTCAGAAGTTGCTCCTCCATATTTTTCGTAAAGT
>JAUWJJ010000144.1 GCA_030607765.1 Candidatus Aerophobota bacterium | reverse complement strand
TTTAAGTATACCTTATTGGTTTCTCCTTCATTTATCTCATCCGGTCTTATTAATTTTTGAGCTTTGCGTAGTATATCTATAGCTGCAATACCTTCCCAGGCTAAAATGCTAAATTTTATCCCCAGTCCTCCGTAACTATTCTCAGAGTCCAAAGAGATAATAGGTATATCCTCATAACCAAGTTTTTTTAAAATATACTCCTGGAAGGCACGATATTGACCAAATCTGCAGGGCCCTTGTGCTGTTCCCATAAAAAAGGCGCATTTTTCAGGGTTAAAATGATCATCATTTATCACTTTAATTATATCCCCTGTGGTTAAAATACAGGGGTAACACTCTCTACCAGTAGTGTATTTTTGTCCCTCTCGCAGTGTCTCAGAATCACTTATTCTCATAACTTTAGCTTTCTTTCCCAGAGCTTCAAAGGCAGCTTCAAGAGCGTAGGAGTGATCATCCATATAGGGGATATAAATTACCCTTTCCTTATCAGGTAAGCTCGCCCTGGATAAAAGAGACCTGGCCTTAGAGGGTCTTTTCTCCAAAACCTCCCTGTTTTTAACACTATCCAAAAAGGCTTCTAAACGAGTGATAACACCTGCCTCAGCACTATGTTCATCAATTTGAAGCTCCAGATAGGGTCTGTCCATTTCCTCGTTAAAGTATTTGCTAATGAAGGAATCAGGTCCACAGGCAAAATTGGTAAGGTAAATAGGATAAAGATTATCCATCTTCTTTATTTTTCGAGCTGCAGCTAAGATTTTTTGTCCATAGTTCCAGTACATATTGGGATAATCCTGAGAGATTATGGAAGGTTCTAAATGCAGGAAATCTACAGGAATCGGAAGCATTCCTAACTCGCGCATTTTCTTAGCTAAATCTAAGTTAAGTCCTGAATCACAGCCATTGTAAGGTCGAGATACTACAATAAATCCCCTTTTCCCATTTAATTCTTTCAAAATTTCTTTACCTTTTTCCTTTAAATTATTATAAAATTGGAATTGAGCTTTTTTAGCTATCTCAATAGCTCTTTTAACTTTAAGTGGGTTTTCTTTTAGCTCATCACCTACTTTTCTTAGGGATTCTTCCAGATTTTCTCTTAAAGATAACTCGGTCTCGAGTATTTTCGTGGGGTAGTTTTCTCTTTTTATGCTTGAATTGACAAAGTAAGGCAGAGCCTGAGACCAGGGACAATCATAGCTCCTCTTTAATTCTTCATCTTCTTTCTCAAAGTCAACTAAACTTGGCAGGAATATATAATCAACCTTTTTCTCTAAGAGATTTAACACATGTCCATGAGCAACTTTCATAGGAAAACATATCTCGGCCGTTACAACTTCCACCCCTTTGTGTATAATATCGTCATTAGTTTCATCTGAAAGAATCACTTCATAGCCAAGCTCAGAAAAGAAACTTTCCCATAAAGGAAAAAGTTCAAAGTTAAAAAGGGCACGAGGTATACCAATTTTCTTACCCTTTCTCTTTTTTCTCCCGCTAAGCCAGATTTTCTCTCTTTCCTTAAAGAAATCGGGAATTTTCTTTAATTTTTTAATTTTCTCTTTTTCACTGTATTTTCCACACCTGTCTCCATAAGTTAAAGGTTTTTTTTCTCCTTCAATCCAGACCTGGTTAACCAAACAGTGATTCGGACAACCATCGCATTCAAAGGATTTCATTTGATACTTTACTTCACTTAAGCCAAACCCCTTAAACTTACTTTCACCAGCTTCCTCCTCCATTGCTACAATAGCTGCTCCAATTGCTCCTAAAACTTCATTATGGGCAGGAACAGTTATCTTTCTTCCAAGAATTTTTTCAAAAGCAGCTACTACTGACCTGTTGCAGGCTGTTCCTCCCTGGAAGAATATATTGTCTCCAATTTTTCTGTTTTCTACCACTTTATTTAAGTAATTGTAAGCTATCGAGTAAGCTAAGCCAGCTACTAAATCGAGAATGGGAAATCCTCTTTGCAGATGTTCAACTAAGGATGAGTCCATAAATACAGTGCATCTATCTCCTAAGTCAGCTGGATTATTACTGGAAAATGCTATCTCCTCAAATTCTTTTTTAATATTTATTTTTAGTGTCTCTGCCTGTTCTTCTAAAAAGGAACCTGTTCCAGCAGCACATACTTTATTCATAGTGAAATCAACTATCAGCTCGTTTTTTAAACTAATGAACTTGGAATCCTGCCCTCCAATTTCAAAAATGGTATCTACATCAGGGTCTATATTTAAAGCCCCTTTAGCTTGAGCGGTAATTTCATTCTTAATTACATCAGCTCCTACAAAAGCTCCTATCATATATCTTCCAGAGCCTGTAGTTCCTGCTCCCTTAATTTTAACTTTTCCCTCTATCTTCTTTCCCACCTCTCTTAGACCATCCTGCACAGTCTTAATGGGTTTGCCTGCTGTGGGAAGATAACTTTTAGCAATAAGCCTTTTTTTGCTATCTATTACTGCTACATTAGTACTTACCGAGCCTATGTCTACACCTAAGTAAGCATCTATTACTCTTCCATCCGAGAGAAACTCATAATCTTTTTCCTCTCGGGATGGTTTTTCTTTTCCATAATCTAAAGACAACTTTGGTAGATTTTCTTCCTCTTGTTTTGATGGGAACTCCTTGTTTAAATTATCTAAGTCAAACCTTTTTATACTCTTTTTTCCTCTTAAAGATAAAGCTACTCCCAAAGCCCCTATAGAGTAAAAATGTTCGGGAACTATTATATTTTTTTTTAAGATTTTTTTAAAAGCTACAAGCATTGCCTTATTAGCTGCTACTCCTCCCTGAAAAGATACAACCTCAAGGAATTCTTTGCCCCGAGCAACACTACTTTTATAACCTCTTGCCAGAGAATCACACAATCCCATAGCTATATCTCTCATTGGAGTAGCTTTTTGTTGTAGGTGAATCATATCGGTTTTAGCAAATACAGCACATCTTCCAGCAAGACGAGCAGGATTAGTAGATTTCAAAGCTCTCTGGGCAAATTCTCCTTCTATATTTAACTCCAATCTTTTAGCCTGTTGGTCCAAAAAAGACCCTGTTCCCGAAGCACAACCTTCGTTCATACTGAAGTTACTTACGTCCCCTTTTTCATCAAGAGCGATAAACTTAGCATCACATCCTCCAATATCTATAACTGTTCTTACTTCAGGATAAAGGTGATAAATTCCTTTGGCTTGAGCTATTACCTCTTCTAAGTATGGTATATCCCATTCTTTACTAAGATGTTCTCCATTGGACCCGGTAACACCCAGCTCCTCAAAGGGGAAATCTTTAGCAATTTTCCTCACAATTTCTTTAGCCTTTTTTAGAGGTTGACCATTGTGCCGAGTATATTTTTCCTCATAAATGATCTTCCCCTCATCATTTATTACCACAGCATTTACAGATACTGAACCAAGATCCAACCCAACTATATAATTTTTGTCCCTCATTTTTTCTTTAATACCTATCTTAAATTTTATTTAAAATTGATTATAATAAATAGGAAGGCTCTGTCAATAAAATTGGGGTTCAAGTATTTAAAGTTTTCCCTGATCTTAATATAGAAATGATTATGTACAGACCAAAAATTCCTGCAGTAAGAAATCCTATAACTCCAATAGCGGAGTCTCCCCTTGACAAAAATTTTTTGTGTTATAAAATGGATAATGGTGGTAAAAAGTGGGGTATTGTGGGAAGAAATTAAAGAGAGGAAAGAATGTTTATAGGGGAATACCATCATACCATAGACGGAAAAAATAGATTAACAATTCCTTCTCCTTTTCGCCAACAACTTAACCAGGGGAAAAATGAATTTGTAATTACCAGAGGTTTGGACAAGAGTTTATTTCTCTATCCTTTTTCTGAATGGGGGAATTTGGAGCAGAGATTAAAAAGTTTTTCCACTACCCAATCCAACACCCGAGCCTTCCTGAGACTTTTCTTTTCTGGAGCTCATTTAGCTCAGCTTGATAGTCAGGGAAGATTTGTCCTGCCTCAATCCTTAAAAGATTTTGCTGGGATGAAAGAGAAAGTAGCTATAATAGGTGCTTTTAATAAAATTGAAATCTGGGCTGAAAAAGATTGGGATAAATACTATCAGAGCAAAGAAGCAATTTTTGAGGAACTATCAGAGAAAATTATGGATTTGGGAATATGAAGTCTTTCTCACATCAGCCGGTAATGGTAGAGGAAATTCTGCACTGGTTAAATCCCAAAAAAAACGGAGTTTACGTTGATTGTACCTTGGGAGCGGGAGGACATAGCAAAGCTCTTTTAGAAAAGGCTAAAGGGGAAATTAGATTAATAGGGATAGATCGGGATGAGCAAACTTTAAGAGTAGCTAAGGAGAATCTTGGTACTTACAGAGAAAGGATTAGTTTTATTAAGGGTAATTTTAAAGATATTTTTCTGATATTAAAGA
>JAUWJJ010000162.1 GCA_030607765.1 Candidatus Aerophobota bacterium | reverse complement strand
TTCCTGTCTCTATGGCTACTGCCTGTGCTACTTTGGATGTTATTAAAGAGGAAAATCTTTTAGAAAACGTGAGAAAAATGGGTGAGTATATCACTGGAAAACTTCTTCAAATGAAAGAAAAATATGAGCTTATAGGTGATGTGAGAGGTCCTGGTTTAATGATTGGCATTGAGCTGGTAAAGAACAAAGAAACAAAAGAGCTTGCCTGTGAAGAGACTACTCAATTTATAAAGGAAGGTGTAAAGCGAGGGGTAATTTTTGGTGAAAGTAAATTTCGAGGTGTAGGAAATGTAGTTAAGATAAAACCACCCTTTGTAATTACCAAAGAGCAAGCTGATAAAGTATTAGAAGTTTTTGAAGAGATAACTTATCTTTTAAGTCCCAAGTGAAATAGGGAAATACAATGGAAAAGATTAAAAAAGTAGCTAAAGAAATGCTCCAAAATGCAACCTGGGGCATTGAACAGTTAAATGAAAAAGACATAGAAGAGATGGTTGATATCCTTCTTAAAGCAAAGAAAATATTTGTTTTAGGGATAGGTCACTCTGGTTTGATAGGGAAGATTTTTGCTATGAAACTTGCTCATCTTGGGTTTAACTGTTATGTGGTAGGAGATGCAATGACTCCAGCTTTAAGTTCAGGAGATGCTGTGGTAGCCATTTCCCAGTCCGGAAAAACATCAACCATTGTAACTCTTTGTCAGAAAACAAAGAAACTTGGTGGTAAGATTATAGCTATTACTACCTCTCCCGAGTCTACTCTAAGTAAATTAGCCGATTGTACTGTATTTATTGGAGCAAAATCGAGAAATATAGATTTTGCCAATTTTTCTTTACTTGGTGATGAGACACATTCCAACATATCCGGTGCTCTTTTTGGATTAAACATTTACCTTTTCTTTTATGGATTAATTTGTAAGCTAATAGGGTCAACAGGACAAACCCCCAAGCAAATAGATTCAAGACATGCAAATATTGAGTAGAATCCGGTCTTCTTAGATGATAACCACGATGCTTTGAACCTGCGCAATCCAAATGTTTCTGCTTGAAAGATTTTTTCGGATATGCTATAAAATAATCATAAATGAAAACAATTGCATGCTATGATTTATAGTTCCTTGTAGTTTTAATACAGTTAAGATTATTAACTTAATGACGTTATAGCAAGTTGTCGTTGCGGTAGGATAAGTTAAAGAAGAAAAAGATGATCTTAACTTTTACGCTGGTTATGAAGTTCAAGAGGTTATAAAAGCAGCTTATCTGTCAGCTGAAAGATAAGGAATGGGTGAATTTACCTTTAAAATAAAAGAAGAAAGAATTAAGGAGTAAAAATGAGTGGAAAAGAAATAAGATTGGCAAAGTTGTTTAGTAGGGGAAAAGCTGTAGTTGTGGCTTTGGACCATGGAGGATATATGGGGCTCATAAAGGGATTAGAGGATTTACCAGGAAAGATAAGTTTATACAAAAAAGCAGATGCTGTTTTAATAAATCCCAATATGGCTAAATACTGTGGTAAATTTTTTTCTTCCCGGGATTCTTCCTTGATGATTATCAGAGTTAACTGGGGAAGTCATTACTGTGAAGGGTTTAAAAAAGGCTATCAAAGAAGGATGGCTACAGTAAGAAGAGCAGTTGCCCTGGGAGCAGATATGATAATGGCTTCTTTACTGCTTGGAGGAAGTGAGAAAGCTAACACAGAAAATATAGCTCTCTTAGGAGAAATATATGAAGAAACAGAATCCTTAGGGGTTCCCTTAATAGGAGAATATATTCCTCTGGAAGGAATTGATCGTTTCCAGGGGAAGAAAAGTGAAGTAGAGTTAGGAGTAAGGATGTGTGCTGAGATAGGATCTGATTTAATTAAAACAGTTTATATTCCAGAATTTTCTAATTTAGTAAAATCTGTCCCCATTCCTGTTCTTGTTCTTGGTGGAGCAAGAATGGATACAGATTTAGAAGCTCTTGAATTTGCTAAAGAAAGTATAAAAGAAGGAGCGGCAGGGGTTGTTTTTGGAAGAAATGTTTTCCAGGCAGATAATCCAGAAAAATTTTTAGATGCCTTAATTAAAGTAGTAAAGGAAGGATGTAACCCCGAGGAAGTAATTTGAAATAGAATATTTAGCCACAGATTCACACAGATAAATATGGATCGGTTAAATATAAAGAAAACACATGGATAATAAAAGAAAAAGTATCAGCGTCCATCTGCGGCTAAGTAGTTACGAAATTTGAAAAGTTATAAAAGTAACTTGAAAAACAAAAATGAATAGGCAGATTGTATAATGTTTGTCGCTTTTCTTTGTCTAATAAGGTGTCGAAATCTATTATACATCAGGAGGTGAGGGAAAGAAGAAAGTCAGCGGAAAGTTAATCAATCATTCTTTAGAATAAAGGAGGGAAAGAATGAGTAAAAAAGCAAGTGTGTTTGTTATGAGTGTAGTAGTTTTATCTATGTCGCTTCTATTTGTGTCAGTTATAGGGGAAGCTGCGGGTAAGAAAGTTACAGTAACATTAATGCGCGATGCAGCGGAGATGCCAGATGAGGTTATCGAGAATTTTGAAAACAAAAACCCAGAGATAAATATTAATGTCGTTGAAAATGACTTTACTAAGTTAATGACCATGATCGCCGGTGGGACTCCTCCAGATATCTTTAGAATTAATGGTATCGGACTTCCTTATTGGGTGAGAAAAGGTTTATTGAAAAATATAACCTCTTACTTGGAAAAAGCTATAGATATGGATGACCTTTTCCCCGTTAACGGTATGTACAGATTTGATGGAACTATTCAGGGAAAAGGACCTTACTATGGATTGGTTAAAGATTGGTCTTTGGATTATATGTATTATTATAACAAAAACGCTTTGGATGAAACAGGAGTTGCCTATCCAAGTGATGATATACCTTTGACTTTTGAAGAGTTTACCGATATGATTAACAAATGTGTGGTATACAAGGCTGGGAGAGTAGAAAGATATGGATTTGGTTATACCGATGATGAGTTTAATGGGTATTTCCTGACTATGTTGGCTTCTAAAGGAAAGTGGCTCTTTACAGAGGATGGTAAGAAACTGAATGTTAAAGATCCTGATGTATATGCCCTTTTCAAATGGTGGTTTGATGAAGCTAAAGTATATCATGCAATGCACAATCCTTTGGATCCTGCTCCGGATTGGGATGGTCCCTTGTTTCAAGCTGGAAGGGTTGCAATAGTATGGGATGGTTACTGGTTTGGACCTATAATAAATGAGGGTGGTATGATACCACCAGACCGTTTTGGCTTTGCACCTGCTCCTGTATATGGTAGTAAAAGAGTTAATGCAACTGGTGGTGGCACCGGGTATGTTGTCTTTAAAACTTGCAAGAACTTTGATGCTGCATGGAAGTACTATAAGTACTATATGTTAGGTGAACAAGCGACGGCGAGAGCAAGAAGTGGTTGGGGATTACCCGCCTTCAGATCGTTGTTGAAGTATTGTCCGCAGGATACGGAATTCGATAGATACCGGTTAGAACAGGTTAAAAAAGAGATTCCCTATCAGATTATCCTGCAGTTCGTCCCATACCTTAGAGATAATGCGTTAATATCGGCTTATAATCAGCAGATGGAACCGGCTTTAAAGGGTATGATAGACTTTGATACAGCACTAAAGAATCTGGCTGATCAAATTGATTTTACGATTGAGTCAGCGATGTGGTAGTTAAGGATAAGGAATACCTTTTATATCTCTTTTAGGAAAGAGTGAAATTTTCTCAAATCGAGGAGGTAAATCGTATAAAACTTATAGATTTTTACTCTGAGAGGTAATACAAGATAAGAGGAGCATATAGAGATGTTTTTGTTCTTGGGGAAAAAAGTTAATAGAGATACAAAGACTTTTTACCTAATAATAGGCCCGTGGATTGCAATGT
>JAUWJJ010000050.1 GCA_030607765.1 Candidatus Aerophobota bacterium | reverse complement strand
GATATCAATTCCTGATGATTTATTCGCAACGGTAAAGGAGATGTCTGAAAAATTAAATATATCTCGCAGTCAGCTCTTTGTCAAGGCGACAAAGGATTATATTACCAGGCAAAAAAACAAAGAGCTATTTGAAACTCTGAACAAGGTTTACTCGGAAATTGATACGAAACAGGAGGTAGAGCTAAGGAAACAAGGTAAAAAACGTTATTCTAAATTATTGGAAATTGAAAAATGGTAATCAACCAGGGCGATATATTCTGGATTGAGTTGGAAATTCCATCAGGCTCTTCCCCTGGCTATGGACATCCCCATGTTGTAATTCAGAATAACTTATTTAATAGGAGCAAAATCAGTACTGTTGTAGTTTGTGCTTTGACCTCAAATTTAAAACGAGCAAAAGCCCCGGGAAATGTTCTTTTGTCGCAAGGTGAGGCAAATTTAAGAAAGAAAAGCGTGGTAAATGTATCCCAGATTATCACTGTGGATAAATCGGATTTAGTTGAAAAAATAGGAGCATTATCTTCAAGACGAGTGCGCCAAATTTTAGAAGGTGTTAGACTATTAACTGAACCAAGGGATATAGGGTGAGAATATTATAAGAGCGTTGTTTGTCAAAGGTATAAAGCATTAATTAAAATTAGCTATAATAAAGGAGGTTGGCAACAACGAGATATAGGATTTTGATTGAACAAGATGAAGATGGTATTTTTGTTGTTGAGCGTCCTTCTTTGCCTGGCTGTATCTCACAGGGCAATACACGGAAAGAAGCCATTGACAATGTCCAAGATGTAGTTTCTCAAATCCTTCTTTCTTATTATTTTTTATATACTATCCTTCCTCCAACCACTGTCATAACAACATTCATACTCTCATCAAGGATAAGTATATCGGCATCCTTTCCTTTCATTAAGCTTCCCTTTTTATTATACACTCCTATTACCTTAGCTGGGTTTACGGTGGCCATCTTAACTGCATCCTGTACTGATAATCCCACAAATTTTACCATATTCCTTACGCATCTACCTATTGTAGCTACGCTGCCGGCAAAGGCATCACGGGTTAAAAGCTTGGCAACATAGTTTCCCTCTTCCTCTGGAATCTCAAACTCCTCTGCCACATTAGCCTCGACGATAGCATTCAATCCCCCAACTGAGTATTTTCCTGGTCCTAATCCAGCAGCGCTCATAGCATCCGTTATAACTGATACCTTATCAAGGCCTTTCGCCTTTATTATCAGTTTCATAAGACTGGGAGGAAGATGATGTCCATCGGCAATTACCTCCGTAGTTAGCTCATTTATTAAAAGGGTTGACTCTATGACGCCAGATATCCTGTAGGCATTAATTCTTTTCAGCCCTGACATTCCTGAATACATATGCGTTACATGGGTATAACCGGCATCAACAGCGGCAAGAATGTCCTGGTAGGTTGCATTTGTATGGGCAATTGAGGCCACAATTCCTCGCTTTTTTAGCTCCCGTCCTAATTCCAATCCTCCCTCTAATTCAGGAGCTGCAGAAACTCTGAGAATACAGTTATACTCATCTAAAATCCTTAGATACTCCTCTGGCTTTGGACTTTTTAAGTACTTTGGGTTTTGTGCCCCTTTTTGCTTCATGGAAAAGTAAGGTCCTTCTATATGAGCGCCTAAGAGCTGTGCCCCGGGTAATATTCTTTTCTTAGCCAATTCTATGACCTTGAGCGCCTTTATTATCTCATTTAGGGGAGCAGATGTGGTGGTGAGGACAATAGAGGTTGCACCTCCTTTAGCATGGGCAACTGATATTTTCTCTATGGCATCCTGTGTTGCATCCATAGTATCCGCTCCACCTCCACCATGAAGGTGAATATCAATAAACCCGGGAGCTAAATACTTACCGGCGAGATTTATTATCTTTGCACTTTCGGGAATTTTAATTTTATTCTTAGAGCCAATGTTGGAAATTTTACCATTATTAGTTACTAATATGCCGTTATCTATAACCTTCGTTGGGGTTATTATTTTTGCGTTTTTAAATACAAGAGTTTTCTTTTCAGGCATACTTTCCCCTTTTAAGTAGTTTAGCTGAATCCTTATCCAAAAATAAAAACATATTTTTATGCTTTCTTAATATGGATGCAGGATGCTCTGGAGATATGTCGCCTTCAAGGCAATCCTTGAGGGCTTGTGCTTTACGGCTATCCGGAACAGTGCAGATTATACTCTTTGACTTCATAATCTGTTTGATGGACATAGAAATTGCCCTGCGAGGAACCTCATCAAGGTTTTTAAACCATCCCTCACCAATCTGTTGTTTTCTGCAGGCTTCATCAAGTTCAACAAGGAGATACGGCTTTTCGGTATTAAAATCCGCTGGAGGATCATTGAAAGCTAAATGTCCATTTTCGCCAATACCAACGAAGGCGACATCGACCTTCCTCTCGCTGGTAATTTTGCCCAGGCGCTCGCATTCTAACTCAGGGTCTTTAGCATCCCCTTTAATTAAATAGACAGTCCCCGGATGTACTTTATCAATCAACCTTTCCTTCAGGTACTTTCTAAAGCTTGCCGGGTGAGTCTCTGGGAGACCTGCATACTCATCTAAGTGGAACATCGTTGTTTTTGACCAATCAATGGAAGGTGTACTTGTGAGATTTTCCAGGAACTCAAATTGAGATGCACCAGTAGCTGCTATAAAAATTGCCTCACCTTTTTCTTTTATTGCACCTATCAGTATTCTTGTTGCTTCCTTGGCAGCGGCTTTGCCCATTTCCTGCTTTGTTTTGAATATTTTTATTTTCATTCAATTATCCTATAGATTTTTATTATTCCTCAAGTAAAAGATGGGGTCAGGTCTCAATATTTGAAATTTCTTCTCACTATATCATATCGTAACGTAGTTAGTTTAGTTAGTCTGATTTTGAGAAATGTCAAATATTGAGACCTGACCCCTATTGAGCTATGACTCCTATTGAGCTAACGGCCAATTTGCTACATAAATATAGGTTAAATCATCCTCCCCGGTATTTTTTATCTCATGCTCAATCCCCCTGGGAATGTACACTACCATCCCCTCACTTACCTTTTCTTCATCACCGTTAAGTTTTACAATTCCACTGCCCCTCAAGATGATATAGGCCTGTTCTTCATCCTTATGAGTATGTTTAGGGGTTAATGAGCCTTTTTTAACCTTAACTAAGGCCAATTGAAGGCTCTCTGTCATTTCCCTGGGTAACAGTATATTATACTCATTGCCAAAGTGCTCCTCAAATTTGGTATCCTCGAACTTTTTAGCGTACACCTTAACCTCCTTTATCTGCTTTTATGTGTCTACCTGCCTTTTACCTTAATATTTAGCGTAAGCAGTGCTCACCTTTCTGAACACCTCAATATACTGATCTAATAAATCAAAGTTTGCTTGGGGAAAGGTAGGTAAGGATATAATCTTATCCCTTATCTTTTCCGTGATAGGAAGGGCCTCTAAGGGAATATTTTTCTCCTTATAGATAGGCTGTTGATGCTGAAGGGGATATCGCGCTCCGGAGATATCTGCCCCCTCGGCTCTTAAAGCCTCTACAAATTTGTCCTTACTTACCTTTAGTTTTCCTTCCTCAAAGATAGTCTCATGTTGGTAATAAACCCTCTTCATATAAGAAGGAGTTTTGAAAGTCTTGATTCCCGAAAGGCCATCAAGCCTCTCATCTAAATATTTAATATTTTCGTTTCTCTTTTTGTTTCGCTCATCAAGATGCTTTAACTGAACTCTGGCTATGCCAGCAGCTAAAGGGTGAATTCTATACTTAAATCCAAAACAGGTGGCGTAATATTTTCGATAAAAAGATTCAGAAGGTAGCTTTTTTAATCTTCTGTAATGCGCTAAAGCCATAGTTTTCTCATAGTATCCCTGATTATCGGTAACAAGCATGCCTCCTTCAATGCTTATCATAAGTTTGCTGGCCTGAAAGCTGAAGCATCCGATGTCGCCAATAGCTCCCATCTTTCTTCCTTTGTACTCTGCTCCGTGAGCATGGGCAGCATCTTCTATTACCTTAAGATTGTATCTTCTTGCAATTTTCATAATCTCATCCATCTCACAGGGAAGACCCCATAGATGAACTACAATAATGGCCTTGGTGCGGGGAGTAACTCTTCTTTTAATATCCTCTGGGTCTATATTACAGGTTTCAGGGTCTATCTCGGCAAACACAGGTATACCTCCCCAGGTTAAAATCGGCATACAAGTAGCCCAATAGGTATAGGAAGGTGTTATTACTTCATCACCCGGGCCAATCCCTAAGGCAAAAAATGCAGCATGGATAGCCGCAGTTCCATTGTTATGAGCCAGGGCATATTTTGAGCCTATGTAATTCTTAAATTCCTCCTCCAGGGTATAGGCTTCCTCATAAAAGTCAGGCATCTGCATCACTCTTTTTACCGCTGCAAACTCCTCCTCACCAAGGGGAGGCCATTTATTTGCCTTAGTTTGGTCTAAGGTAATTGCCTTTGTTCCTCCATCGATGGCTAACTTTTGAGACATCTTATTCTCCTTTTATTCTTTCAGGGGAAACTTTATCATTTTTTTTGTCTTTGCGGATTTGTATATTGCCCTGACTATCTCCAATGCTTTTCTTCCCTCTAATCCATTAACAAAGGGCTCTGTGTCCTTCCTTATCGCTTCCACAAAGTCCTTTATCTGAAGCTTATGATTCTCAACAGAGTGATGAGTTGGATCCGAGGAGGTATCACCAAGTTTTTTATCTTCAAGTCCTCTCACTTTCTCCTCTTCCTTCCCTTCTTTTTCCTGACCAACGAAATCCCATAATTTTATCTCATCCCCTTCAAAAATCACCATTCCCTTTTCCCCATGGATTTCCATCTTTCTTTGCATTCCTGGATATATAGCTGTACTTCCCTCTATAACTCCCATTGCTCCATTCTTAAATCTTAAAGCCGCCACTACCACATCCTCCACCTCTATTTTATGAATTGTTGTATCAATGAATGCATAAAGGCTATCCACCTCCCCTATAAACCATTGTAATAAATCTATAGTGTGAATTGCCTGATTTATAAGCGCTCCTCCTCCCTCTTTATCCCATGTTCCTCTCCAGGCGCCGCTATCATAATATTCCTGGGTTCTAAACCACTTTATGTAAGCATCTGCCATAATTAACTTTCCAAAATCACCCTTATCTATAGCCTCTTTTATTCGCTTAACATCCTTATTAAAGCGAGATTGAAAAATTACCCCCAATTTTACCCCTGCCCTCTGGCAGGCCTCTATCATCCTGTCTGCCTGTCTTAAATTTATAGCTATTGGCTTTTCCACCAGTACATGCTTCCCTTCTTTCGCTGCAGAAGTTGTTATCTCCTCGTTAAGAAATGGTGGAGTGCATATATTTACTACATCAATATCATCTCTTTGCAAAAGCTTGCGGTAATCCGTATACCATGCCTTAACGCCGAACTTCTCTGCAAAAGGCTTAGCTGTCTTCTCTCTTGTAGTAGCTACTCCTATAAGCTCGGCATCATCTAATTGAGATATCGCCTCTGCATGAAATGGGCCAATCATACCTCCTCCAATTATCCCAAATCTTATTTTGCTCATTTAAATCCCCCCTGCTATCTTCCCCTGTATTTTTTGTTAATCTCAAGATAAAATTTGAAATCCTCCCTGCTCATATCATCAGGAATACCTCCTTCCGACATAAGTATAAATCCTCCTCCAGGACTTCCAGTTTCCACTACCTCCTTTAGATGCATTTTTAGCTCTTCTGTGCCCATCTTCCCAATAAATTTACTTATTCCCCCCATAAAAGTTATCCTATCCCCGTATCTTTCCTTTAGCTCTCCAAGGTCCATATTATCAAAAGGCCCAACTGGATTTAATATATCAATCCCTGCCTCTACCAATAATGGCATAATCTTATTTATATTGCCGTGGCTGTGCATATTCAAATAGGCATCGTAATTATGACATAACTTTGCTAACTTTTTATGCCAGGGGTAAAAAAAATTTTTGTATAAATCAGGGGAAATAAGCATGCCTGTATTTGAGCCTAAATCATCACAAAACAAAATGCTATCCACCCCTCTTTCCAAAAAGTTTCTTGCTGTTTCAAGATTGAAGCCTCCTACCATATTGACCACTTTTTTTGCAAATTCCTTGCTGATAAGTAGATTTGCCATAAAATCCTGCATATTTTGATAACGATACCACACACCGGAGAAAAACCCATTAATCTCGGCACTGGTAAAATATCCCTTTTCCTTAAAGTACTCAATGTTCTCCTTTACCCCCTCATATCTTTTAGGCTCGTTTGGGTTGGGCATTTTCATCCTTTCCAGGTCCTGTATATCTTGAATGGGATGGTGAATGTATTCACGCCAGAAAGGGTTCTTATGTACCCTCCATTTCCCCCCTGTCTCAAACTCAAAAGTCAAATCTTCTTTCTTTTCCTCTATCAATTTTGTCCGAAGTACTCCGCCCCCACTTACGGATCGAAAAAATGTTACTCTTTCCAATTCATCAGCTTCTCGTAAAAACTTAGATTGATGAAGCTTTGCACTGCCAATCTCTATAAAGGAGTTATCCAAAAATTCAAGCCTTTTTAAGGCATTATCCCTCCAATTATTGCTAAAGATTGGCACAAGTTTCCTCAAGCTATTAATGCTAAAGAAGGTGATTTGCCCGGGCACAACCCCTGGTTCCTCGCCTCTGAGAGTTGCCAAAACAGCCTCACGTTTATTCAAGCAAAGCCCCTCCTTCTTTGTAAATTTAACAACCTCAGCTTTCTCCTATCCTTTCGATTAACTCCAGCGCTGCATCTCTTATACTTTTACCCGCTTCTTTGGCAAACTTAGTGGATATCGATTCATATCCACCTTCCATAAAAGCCTGGCCAGTTGGGATATATCCTATCTCTCCGTTAGCCAGGCCCACTATAAACGTATTCTTAAACTTTGATTTTCGCTTGATATCCAGGCCTATTTCCACAAATAGCTCTCCGGGAATGGCCACAAGAACAGCATCGTTAAATCTCATCACCTGTATTTCTGCTCCCATAATCTTGCCCAATCCTAAACTTTCAACCTCTTTTACCAGAGACAGGGTTACCTCTGCGTAAAATTTCTCAATCTTTGCTCTTGTCAGCTTCTCAGAAGATTTTTCCTTTAAATTATCAATTGCAGATGTTTTCCTCTTAAGCTCCCTTTCAGCTTCCCTTAATGAAGGCAGGTCCCTTAGCGGTAGCTCTACTAATTTTCCTTTTACATCAAGATGTATCTCTGGGGAAACTTTTATCTGTTCAAGAACCTTTAAGACCTCTTCTCCCAATATATTGCCTAATTTTTCTGCTCTTTTAAAGGTTCTACCCGATATATACCCCCCAATTCCACTGATATCAGCAGAATGCCCCGTGTTTATATCTCCCTGGGCTCCGTTGGTAAACATAGCCACTACATCTTCGCCCTTTATTCTTTCTATCATCCTCATAGTATAACCAGGGTAATCAGCGG
>JAUWJJ010000188.1 GCA_030607765.1 Candidatus Aerophobota bacterium | reverse complement strand
GGATACTATATCTGAGATGACATCTTATTTGAAAAAATTAGGTCCCAATCCTATAAGTAAGTACTGGTCTTTATAGAGGTGAAGAAAATGACAAAAGAGGTAGTTATTGAGGTAAAGAATGGCAAAGTAAAAGAAGCGATTAATTCTTTTTTAAAAGGTCTTCTTGAAAAAAATCTGGTGAGTGCACTTCTAGTTTCTCGGGAGGTCCCCTCAAAAGATAATGTGGTTCAGAGTTTGGTGACTAATTCCCATGGACTAAAAGAAGCAAATGTTATTGCTCCTGTCCTTCCTGTTAATTCGGCAAGGATTATCTCTGAGATGACCAGACTCAGTCCCCATAAAAGTCCTGTAGGAATTGTTCTTAGATCCTGTGAAATAAGAGCATTGATAGAGCTGGTTAAATTAAAACAAGCTTCCTTAGATAATCTACTTATAATTGGAGTAGATTGCTTAGGGACCTATTCAGTTAGTGATTATCAGGGCCTCTGTAAGCAAGGTGATTCGCCTTTGGATGAACTCTTAAGGAAATTTAAGGAGGAAAAGGAAGATGCTAAATTAAGAGAGGCCTGTCGGGTGTGTGAATACGCTATTCCCTCTAATGCCGATTTAGTGGTCGGCTTAATAGGGGTAGATTTTGAAAAGAATATTCTTCTTGAGTCTCATACTGAAAAAGTAGAAGGAATTTTAGAAAAATTCTCTTTTCCAAAATTTAACCAATCAAAGGAAAGAGAAGAATCTGTTTCTAAGTATATTGATGAAAAAATAGCCAAAAGAGATGCTCTTTTTTCTCAGACAAAAAAAGAGGTAGGGAATTGGGAGAATTTACTTTCAGTCTTTTCTACCTGCATTAGCTGTCATAATTGTATGAGAGTTTGTCCCATTTGCTATTGCAGAGAATGTTTCTTTGAATCCCCTACTTTTGAATTTGATTCAGAAAAATACCTGGGGTGGGCTAAAAGAAAAGGCTCTATCAAAATGCCCAAGGATACTATTCTTTTTCATTTGGGGAGAATGAGTCATATGGCTACTTCCTGTGTAGGATGCGGAATCTGTGAGGAGGCTTGTCCCAATAATATCCCACTCCTTAGAATATTTAAAACAGTAGGCCATAATGTACAGGAGATTTTCAAGTATGTTCCCGGAAGAAATTTAGAAGAGCCCTTGCCATTTACTACTTTTAAAGAAGATGAACTTCAAGGTGTGGGGGAGGAATAAAATGAGTGAAAATGAAGAAAAGATTATCAAAGTAAATGAATTAGACCCCAATTTTAAATATGAGATTCAAAAAGAGGCCGGAGGTGAGAATATTACTCGATGCTTTGCCTGTGGTACCTGCAGCGCTGCCTGTCCCATTAGGGAGGTAAACGAGAAATATAACCCCCGAAAGATTATTAGAATGGCTTTATTGGGAATGAGAGAGAGGGTTCTTTCCAGCGATTTTATCTGGCTCTGTTCCAGCTGTTATACCTGCTATGAGAGATGTCCCCAGGATGTAAGAATTACAGAACTGATGAATGCTATGAAAAATATAGCTGTAAAAGAAGGATATATTCATCCATCTTTTGTAGCTCAAATGGAGGCTTTAAACTCTCATGGGAGACTTTATGAAATTGGGGAGTTCGATAATAAAAAGCGAGTAAAACTTGGTCTTCCTCCCATAGAGGAAAGTGCCGAAGATACCAAAAAATTATTTAAACAGGAAGGTGTGGATAAACTTATTGATTAGCTAAGGAGAGAGAATAATGAAATACGCTTTATTTTTGGGATGTACTGTTCCGGTGAGGGCTTTAAATTATGAAGTTTCCGCAAGGAAAGTAGCCCATAAGCTAAATATAGAGTTTGTAGATATAAATGATTTTAGCTGCTGCGGTTTTCCTGTAAAATCGGTAGATAGAGATACTTTTCTTTTAATGGCCGCTAAAAATTTAAGTTTGGCGGAGGAGAAGGGTTTGGATATATGTTCTCTTTGTAGTGCCTGCACTTCCGTTTTAACAGAAGCAAATAAAGAACTAAAAGAAGATGAAGATTTACGGAAAAGGATAAATAAGGAGCTTTCAGTTTTAGGGAGAAAATACGAGGGAAAGATAAAGGTAAAACATTTTGCCCGAATTTTATATGAGGATGTGGGTCTGGATAAGATAAGGGAGAAGTTAAGGGTTGATTTGTCTAAATTTAGTTTTGCTGCTCACTATGGCTGCCATTACTTAAAACCTTCAGAAATATACGAGGGTTTTGATGACCCCGAAAATCCAAAAACTCTGGATGAGTTAATTGAGCTGACAGGAGCAAAATCTGTTCCTTATGAGGATAAAAAGGGGTGCTGTGGTGGGGGAATTTTGGGTATAGATGAAATGACAGCTCTGAGGGTAGCCAAGATTAAGATTGACAATATAAAATCTGCTGGAGCAGATGCTATCTGCTTGATTTGCCCTTTTTGTAGTATTATGTATGAAGGAAGTCAAAAAAAGATGGAGAGGGAATTTGAGGCAGAGTATAATCTACCCGTTTTATATTATCCTCAAATTCTTGGTCTTGCTCTGGGCATTCCTCAAGATGAGTTGGGGTTCCGCATGAGCCGGGTTAAACCTCGGGAAATTATCGCTCAATTGAGCTAGTGCTCCTTTAAGACGGTAAAAGATCATTTTATATAGTAACGAGGTAGACTTTACGAGTAGATAAGGAGGGTGGGATGAAGGAAATAGAATTTCCCGGTATGGCGAAGATCCGGCAGAAGCTTGAGGCTCCGAGATTAGAGAATATTGCTCAGGAGCTAAGAGACAAAATCTCTAGGTCCAGACTTAAAGAAAGAGTAAAACCTAATGATGAAGTGGCGGTAACTGCTGGTAGTAGGGGTATAGCCAATATTTCCCAGATCACCACCACCATAATAGAGGAGCTAAAGAGGCTGGGAGCTCGCCCCTTCATAGTCCCTGCCATGGGATCCCATGGGGGAGCCACCGCTGAAGGACAGATCGAGGTCCTGGCTGGTTATGACATTACTGAGGATTCGGTTGGAGCGCCTATTCGCTCTTCCATGGAGGTGGTAAAGATAGGAGAGATAAAGGATCACGTTCCTGTGCTCATGGATAAGATAACTCTGGGGAGCGATGCTATTGTTGTGGTTAATCGTATTAAGCCCCACACTTCTTTCAGAGGTCCGTTTGAGTCCGGTCTGATGAAAATGTTGGCCATTGGTTTGGGAAAACATGAAGGGGCCTCCTTGGTTCATTCTTATGGGGCCAGGGGCTTAAGAGAGATGGTTCCGGAGGCGG
>JAUWJJ010000222.1 GCA_030607765.1 Candidatus Aerophobota bacterium | reverse complement strand
TTAACTGCTCTTTTTCCTTTACTGCTAAATCCCCTGCCAATCCATGCAAATATACTCCCATTTTAGCTGCTATTAGAGGATCTATACCTTGAACTAAAAATCCTCCAATCATTCCGGAGAGAACATCTCCACTTCCTCCACTGGCCATTCCCGGATTTCCTGTAGAATTAACCCAACTGTTACCTTGCTCATCAGTAATTACTGTTCGTGCTCCCTTTAAAATGACAACTTTTTGAGTTTTCTCAGCTAAAATCCTCGATGAGAGAATTCTATCTTTTTGCACTTCGGGTATGGAAAGAGATAAGAGTTTACTCAACTCACCTGGATGAGGAGTAATAATAATAGGAGCTGGATACCGAGTAATAAGTTCTATATTTTCTATTAAGGCATTTATCCCATCAGCATCAAGAACCAAAGGGATTTTTAGATAAGTCATCACTTTTTTTACCAGTTCTTTAGTCTCTTCTTGAGTAGAAAGACCAGGACCTAAAACCAGAGCCTTACAGCGACAAGCAAACTTATTTATTTTATCAAGAGCTTTTGAGGAAATGGTTCCTTCCTCAGTTTCGGGAAGAGGCAGAGTCATAACTTCAGTTAATTTTACCTCTAAGATAGGGTTTAAACTCTGAGGGATTCCTAAGGTAACCAGCCCTGCCCCCACTCTTAAAGCGGCAAGACTAACCAGAGCTGCTGCCCCTGTCATTCCTCGGGATCCAGCTATTACCAGAAGATGTCCAAAATTTCCCTTATGAGAGGATAGTGGTCGAAAAAACAAATCGGGTGGAATATCTTCCCGGGTAAAAAGATTAGATTTAATTTTTTTCTCATCCAGTAAACTATAGGGAATTCCAATATTCACTATCTTTATCTTGCCTGCATAATCCATCCCTGGATAAAGATATAAGCCTCTTTTGGGGTAAGCAAAAGTTACCGTATACTTAGCTCTTACAGTTTCTCCAAGAACCTCACCCGTATCAGCATCCACTCCACTTGGAATATCTACAGCTACTACATTTCCCCCCAACTCATTAATTAACTTAATTAGCTCTTTAATTACTCCCCGAGGAGCTCCCTTTGCCCCTGTTCCTAAAAGGGCATCAACTATTACTCCTTCTCTCTTGAAATGCTCCTTTTTTAAGGAGGAAATATCGCTCTTGGAAGTTACTTCTCTAACATCGATTCCCATATTTAAAGCAATCTCAAGATTAGTAGCTGTATCCCCCTTGAGCCTTTCCTTTTGAGTAGTGAGAAATACCTTTACTCGACATTTTTTATTAAATAAGTGTCTGGCTACTACCAGACCATCTCCTCCGTTGTTTCCTCTCCCACAAAATATATAAATTGATTTTCCTATTAGGGAAAGCCATTTTTCCTCTATTAGTTCTGCTACTTCCCTCCCGGCATTTTCCATTAAAATCAGTCCCGAAATCCCTATCTTTTTTATAGTTAGATTGTCTAACTCACGCATTTCATTGCAGCTAAGAAGTTTCATCTGTTATCCTCATTTTAAATTAGAGTATTGTTAAAATTTCACTACAAAGAATACAAATAATTGTGATTGGTAATAAGTAAAGAAGTTTTTTACTCTTCGTAACGCTCATTACACATCACCCATCATATATTACATATTGTAGGAGTACTTAATTAGGTTAGTGAATCTCCCAAAGCTATTGCTTGAGCTAAAGCAAAACTGCGAGTATGAGAAATACTCACTAATATCTTTTTTATTCCTTTATCTTGGGACAATTTCAAGGTTTTCTGGTAGAGAGTAACCACAGGTGCGCCCTTCTTTCCTGGAAGAATTTCCACCTCATACCAGCGGGGAGCTATTCCTAAGGATTTAAAGATAGCTTCCTTAGCAGCAAATCTTCCCGCTATGAAAGATAACTTACCTTTTCTTCTAATTTTCCGCTCCTCAATTTCTCTTGAAGTAAGGATTTTCATTTCTAACAATTCATGCCATTTTTGCAAGGCTTTTTCTATTCTCTCTATTTCAATTAAATCTATTCCTATGCCTTTAATCATTATTTACCGTTCAATTAGTCTTATCATTTCCCGAACAGCTTCTCTTATTCCCACTAAACAAGCTCGGGCTATAATGGAGTGACCAATATTGAGCTCTTCTATTTCTTTTATCAAGCAACCCTTTTCTACATTTTGATAATTTAATCCTTGACCAGCATTTACCCACATTCCCAGTTTTTTTGCTAAAATAGCTGCTCCAGCAATTTTTTCTATTTCTGTAGGAATCTCAAGAAGATCCTTAGCCTCGGCATACAAACCAGTGTTAAGTTCAACGAAGTCAGCTCCAAGCTTGTGAGCTTTTTTAACACTATCAGGTGTAGGGTTAATGAAGAGTGAAACTAAAATTTCTCCCTCATGTAAAAGGGAAATGACATCTTCTAATCTGGGATTTGATTTTGATAAATCCAGTCCTTCTTCAGTGGTAATCTCTTCTCTTTTTTCCGGAACCAGAGTAGCTAATTCTGGACGTATTTTTAAGGCTATCTTAACTATTCCTTCGCTAAGTCCCATTTTCAGGTTTAACCTTGTCCTTGTAACTTTCCTCAATAACTCTAAGTCCCTTTCCTGGATGTGTCTTCTATCCTCTCTTAAGTGAATAGTAATCTCCTTAGCGCCTCCTAATTCTGCTAAAAGTGCAGCAGTTACTGGATCGGGCTCCTTAGACTT